>JAPLSS010000867.1 GCA_026398515.1 Candidatus Sumerlaeota bacterium
TAGACCCCGCCCGCGAGAGGCGTCCCCGTGGCGTCGCTCAGGGTGGGCGCGGGGGCGCCGGCGGCGCCGAACGATTCCACGGCGGGGTTCACCCACAGGCCGGCGGCGCCGGTGGTGTTGTTGAAGCGGACGACCAGAAAATGGGTGACGTTCAGCGCCAGATCGCCGGACCAACTCGTCGGCGCTGGGTTGCTGCTGCTGGCGCTCAGGGCGAAGTGAACGCCGTCGCCCGAGGCCTGCGCCCAAATCTTCCCCCGGAAGCCGTTCGTCGTGTTGTCCTTGAAGTGGGCGAAGTAGACCGCCGTGGCGCGGGCGACGGTCGCTTTGACCAGGAACGACGCGTACGTGTCGCCGCTGGTCACGGGAGACGCCATGACGCGATTCACGTCTTCCGTATCCGTGCCGTTGATTGTGATCCGGTTTCCGGAAGGGTCGGCCAGGCCGGCGTAGGCCAGAGAGGCCCCGCTGTCGCCGGCCGTGCCGATCACCTGGACCTGTCCCGCCGTGCCGGAATGCGTGGTCCAGTTGGGGCTGCCGGTGACGGTGAGCGCTCCGGCGGCATAACTGAACGGTTCTTCATAGTACGGCGCGCCGAAGGCGCCCCGCGCGCCGCAGGAGAGAAACGCCGCCGCGGCGAGGGCGAGACGGTCGAGCCGCCGGGCCTTCGCGGTCCATGAACAAGAGCGGCGTGACGATCCGAACATGGCTCTCTCCACGGTGGGGCGGCCGAAAAGCGCGACTCGACTCGCTGGCGCTCCTCTCGTCCCAGAGCCCACAAGACCCCTTGGGGAAGGGACCGCTGGCTGTTCCCCCTCAACGGAGACAGTTTTTACGGCGGCGGCGCGAGAACATCCAGCAAATCCTGTGGTCGTGGCGCAGGCTGTCCCGCCCCACGGGCCGCGCAAACGCCTCCGGCCTGCGCGTTGTTCGGCAGCGGGCCCGCGGCCGCGCCGGCCGGCAAGCCTGCGCCACGAAACGGACCTCCGTCTCACCCGGCGGGGAGGACAGTGTCGGACAAAGCGTTTCGGCGATTTCCTAGGGCAGGATCAGGGTATCCCCGATGGCGGCCGGGCGGCGGAGTCTCTACGATGCCCGCGAGTTCTGAAAAAGATTCCGAGCGTCAAGCGAAAGCGAGGGGAGCGCGCCAATGCCTGCAAACGGCTGCACCGAACGCGTTGCCCCGGCGCCTGTTGTCCGCGACGAGAGCCGGGAAAACCTATGGGCGATCGTCCTGGCCGGCGGAAAGGGCGGACGCATGATTTCCACCGCGCCGCCGCAACCCCTGGACGGCCGCCCCCCGCAATTCCGGGTGTTCACCGGCACGCGCACGATGCTGCAACACACGCTGGATCGCGCCGCGGCCTTGGCGGGCGAAAGCCGGGTTTTGACCGTGCTCGGTCCGGGGCAGCGCGGCGTCTTTCATGAAGCGGTGGAATCGACGCCTCCGGGCCGCCTGATCGAAGAGCCGGAGGCGTGCGGCACGGCGCCGGCGATCTTCGTGGCCGCCGCATTGGCGCTGGAACAGGATCCGAAGGCGACGCTGCTCGTCCTGCCGTCGAACCACTTTGTCTATCCGGAAGCCGCCTTTCTCAAGAGAGCGGCGGAGGCGTGTGAGCACGCCCGCCGGACGCCCGACCGGGCCATGCTGATGTGCGCTCATCCCGTCGGCGCCGAGGCGGTCGCGGAGTGGATCCAGCCGGATAAGCGGATGTGGGCGCAGTTCCTCTACGCGCCCTCGCGCCGCCCGCTCGACGTGCTGAGCCTCATGGAGAGTTCCAATGGCGCCGAGGCGCAGCTGCTCTACCGATACGGCTGGCTGCTGAACACCGGCATCCTGGCCGTGCAGGCGGAGACCCTGTGGAAACTGGGCTGGGAGTTTCTGCCCGACATGATGACCCGCATGGAGATCTTCCGCTCGGCGGCCCGCGCGGCGTTGAACAGCCAGGTGGACGCCAGCCACCTGGAGATGGCGCTGGCGCACGCCTACCGGGGCCTGGAGACGGTGGATTTCTCCAAGGCCATTCTGCCGCTGGCGCTGGATCGGGCCAAGGTCCTCATGCTGGCCGACGTCTACTGGGCCAGTTTCACCAGCCTCCAGAGGGTGAGAGAAGCCTTGTCATGGCTGGGCGTTTGCCCGGCCTTCTCCACCGGTCCGCTGCAAGGATGCGAAGAAGGATCGGAGAAGGGGGCGTCGCCGAAGGAGGGCCGTGAGAGGACTTCGGTCCAATCGGGCTCGCGTCTTTCGAAAGCCGGCTGACTCCTGCGCTTCACGCCGCGGAAGGGTCAACGGTAGGTCGAACGCTTTCGAGGGGCGTTTTACAGGACGCCCAATCCGCCCCCTAGGGGGGGATGGACGCTGCCCTGCCGGCGTGGGACCTCATCGTGCCCGAACACGCATTCGGTCCAGGCCCGGCAGGGCAGAACCATGTGGTGGACGGGGTGGACGGAATGGACGGGGCGGACCTTTACACCCTTCCCGCCCTTCCCACCCTTCTCACGTTTCCTGAGAGTCCTGGAGCACCCATTGCACGGCGCGGCGCACCAACTCGGCGTTGGTTTCGGCGCCCAGTTTTTTCTTCACGTTGTCGCGGTGGGCTTCGATGGTCTTGGGGCTGAGGTGCAGGCTCTCGGCGATTTCGCGCGTGGCCATCCCGCGGCCGATCAACTCAAAGACCTCCATCTCGCGGTCGGACAGGGCGTCGGTGGGCAGGCCGTCCGCCGGCTTGCCTTGCATCAAGCGCTGCATGACCCGCTCGGTCATCCGCGGGCTGAGGTAGACCTTTCCGGCCAGGACCTGGCGGATGGCTTCCAGGATCGTTTCCGCCGCTTCCTTCTTGTTGAGGTAGCCCAGGGCCCCGGCGTGCAACGCGCGCTCGGCGAACAGCGACTCGTCGTGCATGGACCACACCAACATCTTGACCGATTTGTCGAGGGCCTTGATTTGCTTAATCAGTTCGATGCCGTTCGCGCCTTGGAGCGAAATGTCGATGATGGCCAGATGCGGCTTGCTATCCTGAACGACCCGGATCGCCTCGGAAATACCCGACGCCTGGCCGCAGACCGCCAAATCCTTTTGCCCGTCGATCAGCTGAGCCAGGCCGTAGCGCACGACCGGGTGGTCGTCGACAATCAGGACGCGCGTTTCTTCTTTGCCGTTTTTGGCCGCCATGGAGACCTCTCCCCCGATGGCACGGACCGGCTGGAATCCTCGGGCATTGCCAGCACGCAGGTCACGCGGGTCCCGCCTTCTTCCCCCGGCGCCAGGGCCAGGGACGCGCCGATGATCTCGGCGCGATACCGCATGATGCGCAACCCCATGCCGACGCTGTCGCTTATGTCCGGGGGAATCCCCATGCCGTCATCCTGCACTTGTAGCCGAATACGACCCGTTTCGTCAAGACCCAGATCCACGGCCACCTGGCGCGGGTTGGCGTGACGGACGGCGTTGCGCACCGCTTCCTGGGCGATGCGGTAAAGGTGGGTGGCGGTGTTCTGGTCGTTGAACTCCACGGGATGCTCGCACGCGAACCGGCATTCGACTCCCGACAGCTGCGCGGTTTGCGTCGCTAACTCCTCCAGGGCGCTCATCAGGCCCTTGGAGTCGATCTGAACCGGCGCCAAGCCGCGCGCCAGGGCGCTGACGACGTTCTGCGAATTGCGGAAACAGGCGACGAGTTGGGCGGCCACCTCGGCTTCGGGCAAGGCGCGCTCCTCCAGTTTCTGGCAAAGCGATTGGGCCATCAGCGCCACGCCGGTCAGTTGCTGGCCGAGGTTGTCGTGCAACTCCTGCCCGATCCGCCACTGCTCGCGCGCCGACAGGTCGGCGATCTCCCGGTGCAGCGCGCGCAGCTCCTGGTCGGCGCGTTCGCGCTCGGTGACGTCCAGCAGCGAAAAGACGAGGAAATCCACCTCGCCCGCGGCATCGAGGATCGGAACCACGCTCAAGTCCCAATACGACGTTCCCCAGTCCGGATGGTCGGGGAAGACAAACGGCCGCGCGTGGACCTGGTAGCTTTCCTTGGTCTCGACCACGCGCTGGAACTTCTCCCGCAATTCCTCCGACGGGTAATCGACGAAATGATTGTGGCCCGCGAAATCGTCGATGGCGCGCTGGCAGGCCCGGGCATAGGCCGCATTGACCCGGATGAAGTTGAACTCCTTGTCCAGGAACACCAGCGGCGCCTGCGTCCCGACGAAAAAGGCTTCCAGAATCCGCGACTGCTCGGATAAGGATTCCTGGGCTTTCCTGCGTTCCGCCACCTCCTGGCGCAGGCGCTCCACGGCCTTGGACAGCTGGTCGGTGCGCTCCCGGACGCGCGCTTCCAGCTGGTCGCGCGCCATCCGCAGATCTTCGAGCAAGCGCTCGCGTTCCGCTTCCGCCTGCTTCAGGGCCGAAATGTCGCGCCAAGCCGCCACGGCGCCCGTGATGCGCCCCTCCCGGTCGTGGATCGGGGCCGCGGCGCACGAAATGGGAGTGCGAACGCCATTGGGGGCTTCGAGAATCCATTCCTCGTCGCGCACGACCTCGCCGCGTTGGATGGCGCGGGTCAGCGGCAGGTCCGCGAGGTCCGTGACGGGCCGGCCGTCGGGGAAGAATCTGCGCCACTCGTTGAGATACTCGTTGAGGGGGATGGCGCCCGGCCGATCGGGATGGGTGGCGAAGGACCGGCCGTAGCGGCTGACCAGGCGAACGGAGCCGTCCAGGGCGTCGGCGATCGCGATCCCTTCGGGAATGTTGTCCATCAACGCTTCGAGAATCCGCTGGCCCTCCTCGGCTTCGGCCGCGCGGCGCTCGGCGGTTTCGCGCATCGCGGCCAGTTGCTCCTCGGCCCGCTTGCGCTCCGTGGCGTCGCGGATGTGGACCGCGACCAATTCCATCTGCCCGTCCTCGCCCGGCAACGGGTAATAGCGCACGTCCATATAGCGCCAGCCAAGGCCCGGGTACGGGAACCACTCGGAGAACTGAACGTTCCCGCCGGCG
>JAPLSS010000657.1 GCA_026398515.1 Candidatus Sumerlaeota bacterium
TCCATGGTAAATCGTCGCCGTTGGGGTAAGCTGGGAGCCTCGCACTCCGAACTCCGCACTCCGAACTCCGCACCCAGGACTCCGCACTCCGCACTGGAATCCCGACACTCGAAACAAGGAGAACCAAGCGAATGAGCGGAAACTTCCGAACGCGAATCACGCAGGGGCTTCTCGCGGTGGCGGCGCTGTGGGCCGTGTCGTGCGGCGGGCCGACCGACGAAACGGTCATTTCCGATCTGGACAAACGGGAGACCGAGCTGCGCTCCCAGGTCGATGAGTTGAAGAACGCGTTGCGCGACCTCGACGACCAGATGCAGCAACTGAAGGACGATCTGAACCGGACCAAGAGCTTCATTCCCAAGCCCGGAACGGCGGGGGCGGACCTGCCCGGGCAGGTCAACGCCCTGACAGTGGAAGTCGAAAACCTGAAGAAGTCGCTCGGCCAGGGCGGCGCGGCGCCGAAGGCCGCCGAAGCCTCCAAAGCGAAAGCCGCGGCGGCTCCCGAGGCGGCCGGGCCGGGCGCCGCGGTGCCCGCGGAGACCGCCGGGGGAGCCGGCAAGAAGGCGGCCTCCGGCGCCAAGAAAGCCAAGGCCGCCGCTGGGGCGTCGGCCCCTGCGGCGGGCGAAGTCAAGGCGGCGACTGAGCCGAAGGCCACCCCGGCCCCCGCCCCCGCCCCCGCGCCGCGCGTTTCAGGGGGGGCCGCGGGAGGCCAGTATTACACAGTCAAGTCGGGCGACACTTTGGAAGGCATCGCCAAAGCCAAAGGCGTCTCCGCGCAGCAGTTGAGGGCGGAGAATCACCTCAGCGCCGATCAGTCGCCGGAGGTCGGAATGCGCATTTGGATTCCCGGCGGCAAGTGATCCGCGTCTCTCTGGGCTAACACTGCGTGAGGATTCTCGTCCGCGCTCTCGAACGTTCGAGGGCGCGGATTTGTTTTTCCGGGAACGCCCGCGGTTGGTGGCGCAGGCTTTCCAGCCTGCGCGTTGCTTGATCCGGATTCCCGGCCGCGCGCACGGGAAAGCCTGCGCCGCGAAAAGCGCTTTCGGTTTCCCCTGCCCGCCTCTGACGAAGCGGGATTCGTTCCCCGCGTGTTCTGCCGCGAAAGACGGGCACCGCGAAGCTCCACGGGGCGCTGTCTCCCTTCCCCGGTGGAAACGCGGAGCCATTTCCTCAAATCGCGGCTTTGCGCCCCGTTTCGCCAGTACGGTTTCGATTCGAGGACGGAATACGCCTTGCGCAACCTTCCGCGCCGCGGATAATGCCCGCCGGATTTGGCGGCTGCGAGTGTCTCCTAAGAGCGTGTTTAAGAGGCTTTGGTTTGCACCTGATGATGCCCGCATACCATAACGCGGAACCGTCATTTTGGACTGCGGCGGCTCGCCGCCGCAGTCCAAAATGGCGATGACACGCCCCAGAAGGGCGCCTTTGGCGGATACAACTCTTATTCAACACGCACTAAGACGGCAAACGGATGCGCCAACCCGTAAACCGAGAGGAAGCCGCATATGACAATATCACGGCGATCAATCCTGCAAATGACCAGATTGGGAATGTTGAGCATGCTGAAACCGGCCATGGGGAAATCATCTGATACCACGGATACCGATGCTGTCGCCTCCGCGACAACCAATGAAAGGGTGGATGCCGCGCCGAAGGTCTCATCCACGGTTGCCGGAAAGCGATGGTGGGAGAATCCAGAGCGTCTTCGGTCCGGAAGGACACGCCCTTCCGGCATCATGAACTGGGCGACCGCGGAATCACTCGAGAAATATGAAAGGGAGGTGGCATACATTAATTGTGGAACACAGCGCAGCATCAACAAATTGCCATCCTGGGAAGCCGTGGCCGGCGGAGCGCTGGGCGAAACCAATACGATTGACCGCCGATCCCAGCTCGACTGGCCCGGCACGCCGATCGGAGTGTTGATGGACCACATCCCTCCGGGGAAGGGCTGGCTGATCTGGGGAGTCTGGGCGCTGAAGACCGGCGAAGCGGGAAAGACCAAGGGTAACATATGGAAGGATGTCGCGGACGGCGCCTACGACCCGTATTACGTCGACATGGGGACGCGGGCGAAGAGAGTGATGCAGGAGAAAGGCTGGCCGCTGGACTGCCTTCTCCTGAGATGGAACAAGGAATTCAACCAGGAGGATAGTTACGGCATCACCGATGGACAACGGTCTTCGACCAAGATGCCGGTTGAGGTCCTCGACTGGTACCGGGAGGCCATGGGACGGGCCATCGGACGATTCAAGGAAGGCTACGGGAACGAGGCCCGCCATATCTTCTCGCCGGCGCGCAGCTTCCGCCTCTTCGACAAGCCTCTCGAGAGTTTCTTCACTCCGGGCGCCTATGACCTGATCAGCTTAAGCTACCACCCGTCGAACAAGGTGAAGGACAAGGACAGCTGGGAGAAAATGATCCGCGGAAATCTGGACGGGGGCTACGGCGACCTGGAGGCGATCCAGTTGTGTCAGAAGCACGGCATCCCCTTCTGTCACGATGAATGGTCCCCGCGGTTCGAGCCCGGAATGGCATGCCTCATTCCGGCTTCGATATATCAGTGGACCCAGGAGTTCTGGAACGGCATGGAAGACCGGCACGGAGTCCCGCTGGCGTTTGACTGCGTGTATCATTCCGCGACGCTCGATCCATCGCTCTATCCTGAATGGGCCGAGGGCGTGGACATATATAAGCAACTCTGGGCGGGGAAAAGGCCTTAATCGGCGTTTGCATCAGGCGGCATGATCAGAACAAACCGTATTGCGATGGCTGAACCACGAGATCGCATCCGTGAGGCGGAGATCCGGGTGGAAATCCGGGGAGCATGACATCCAATCGCCCCGTCCCATGATCGTGCGGTCATGGGGTTTGATGTGCACTCTCACATCCGCGCCTTGCGCACCTCCTCGCGGAACTGGCGCGCCGCCTCGGTGATCTTGTCGAATTCCCCGCGTTCGACGATGGCGTTGTTCACCAATTCGCCGCCCACGGCCAGCGCCGCCGCGCCCGCGCGGATGAACTCCGCGGCGTTCTGCACGCTGACGCCGCCCGTCGGCACCAGCCGCGCGTGAGGGAGCGGGCCGCGAATGGCCTTGATGTACGAAGGCCCCAGCGACGAGGCGGGAAACAACTTCACCAGGTCGGCGCCCATCTCCATGGCGGCGACGATCTCCGTCGGCGTGTACGCGCCCGGCATGACGACCTTCCCGTAGCGGTTGCACATTTCGACCACCGCGTGGTTCGTCGACGGCGAGACGATGAACTCGGCGCCGGCGAGGATGGCCGCCCGCGCCGTTTCGGGATCGAGCACCGTGCCCGCGCCCAGCAGGACCTTCCCCGCCCGAGCGCGCGTCCATTCCTCAATGATCCGCAGCGCCCCGGGCGTCGTCATGGTGAACTCGATGACGTTCAGCCCGCCCGTCTGAATCGCCTGGCCCACCCGCTCCAATTGGGAGCTGTCGTTCAGCCGCACAATGGCGACCACGCCGCAGTCGACGATGGTTTGAAGGATGTCTTGTTTGGTTGGCATTTGCGCAAGCCTCGTTCGGGAAGAAGATCGATCGAACAACCGCCGGCAGCCCCCGGCAGCGCCATTCTTTTCGCAAGCAGGCACAACGGCGTCAATGATCAATAGAGTTCGGAGTGACGCCTTCAGGCGTTGGCGTGACGCGAACGACTAACGCCTGAAGGCGTCACTCCAAACTTGAGGCGCCATTGACACTTCCGCGCCGCTTCGGTAAACGACGCGCAACCATTCGCGCCGAGAGAAAGGACCCTCCATGAGCAAGCCCAACATTCTGATCCTGATGCTGGAGCACGGCCACTATGGGACGCTCGATCCCAACGGCCCGGTGAGCCTGCCCAACATGCAGCGCCTGTCCGACGAGGGCGCCTGGCTGGAGGCGATGTACACCATCGCGGCGCACAGCTGCCCGGCGCGCGCCAGTTTCTTCACCGGCGTCTACCCGAGCTGGCACGGCATCTTCAACAACGTCTGCAACCCAACCGCGTTGCGCACCGGCATCCGCCCCGGCGTCAAACACTTCTCCGAGTCCCTGGCCGCGCTCGGCTACGAACTGCGCCTGACGGGCAAGTGGCACATCACCGTCGAGGAGCCGCCCGAAAGCAAAGGCTGGAAAGGGTTCGGCCACGTGACCGCGACGAAGATGGAGGGACGCGGCACGTTCGATCCCGGCGCGGAGGAAAAAGCCCTGGCGCGCGACGCCGAGCATCGCGGCATGATCGACGCGGTCATCGCCCCGCGCAACGGCTGGCCTTCGGTCCTGCTCAGCGGCGCGCACTCGAGGCCGCTCGCCGAAACCGCCGAGTGCAAACTCGGCCTGGACGCTATCGAGCAGATCAAAACCCTCGCGCGCGGCAAAGCCCCGTGGTGCATCTATTGCGGGTGGAACGCCGTCCACGACCCCTATCGTCCGCCGGAGGAATACTCCAAGCGCTTCCCGGCGGAATCCGTCGAACTGCCGGCCAACTACCACGACGATCTGAAGGACAAGCCGGCGATCTATCGGCGGCAGAGGCAGCTATGGGCGCAGTTGTCGGAGATGCAGGTGCGCCAGGCCATCGCCCACTACCGCGCGTGGTGCGTGGCGATGGACGACATCATCGGGATGATCCTCGACGCGCTCGACCAGGCCGGCCAATCGGAAAACACGCTGGTTGTTTTGAATACCGACCACGGCGACTACCTCGGCGCGCACGGCCTGTGGTGCAAGGGCATTCCGTGCTTCGAGGAAGGGTATCGCCTGCCGACCGCGATCCGCTGGCCGGCGGGCATCGGCAAGGAGAGCCGGCGGATCAAGTCCTTCGGCCACATCGTCGATTTCGCCCCGACCTTCCTCGAAGCCGCCGGCGCCCCTCTCTATGAACCAATGAGCGGACGCAGCCTTCTGCCCATACTCGACGGGCGCGAGCAGGACGGCCTGCGCGACGAGTTCTACGCCCAGATGAACGGCGTCGAGCTCTATTACTCCCAGCGGATCATGCGCAAAGGCCGCTATAAATACGTCTTCAACGGCTTTGATTTCGACGAACTCTACGACTTGCAGACCGACCCCGGGGAACTCAAGAACCGCATCAACGACCCGGCGCTGGAGACGGCGCGGCGCAATGTGCTCGACCTCCTGTGGAAGCACGTGGAAAAGGAGAAGGATGCGGTTGACAACAATTACGCGACTCGCTTTCTCTTCTCTCTCACAGGCTTCCGTAATCCGCTTCGCGATTCGCCCGCCGCGCCAGTTCGCTGGCGTAGCGCCGGCCCAGCGTCGCGGCGTGGCATCGCACCCAATCGGTCAGCCGCGTCTTGCCCGTGGGGGGCGTATCGACGCACAGCAACCCCGCCATCAGGCCCTGGATTTCCGGCCAGGTGATGATCACGTCGCGCACCAGCTTGCCCGTGGCCCAACCCACCGCCCAACCCAGCCGCGGTGGAATATGGACAACCGTCCGCCGCACGCCGATGCGACTCTGGAGTTCCTCCGCCAAGCCGCAATAGGTGAAGGTCTCGGGGCCGACCGCGTTAATCACCGCGTTCTCGCTCTTCTCTCCCTGCTCGACGGCCAGTTGCGCCAGGTCGTCGACGTAGACGGGCTGCAACCGATATTGCCCGTCGCCGAAAACGCCGAACACGGGAAAGCGGCGCAGGAACCAGACCATGTTGTTGATCAGGATGTCTTCCTTCCCGAACAGAACCGTCGGGCGCAGGATGGCGTGGGACAGCCCCGTCTGGCGCAGCGCCCGTTCCAACTGCGCCTTCCCGCGGAAGTATTCCAAGGGCGAGTCCTCGGAGGGGTTCGTGATGCTGACGTGAACGATTCGCTCGACGCCGGCCTCCTTCGCCGCCTGGAACAGCCGCTTCGTGTTGCGCACGCCGTCCTCGTGCGAGAACCACCGGTAGTTGAAGCGGACCCAGTAGGTGTTGTAGAGGACCGCGACCCCGCGCAACGATTCGCGCAGCCGGTCCGGATCGTCGAAACTCAGTGGGAATGCCTTCACGCGATCGCCGAATGGGTTGGGGCGGTTCAGCGAATTCGTCAGGCTGATGACGCGCCGGCCATTGGCCAGCAGCCTCTGTGCGATGTATTTGCCCGAGTACCCAAACGCCCCGGTGACGGCATGCAAGCCTTGGTCGGTCATGGTGACAGCCTCGCGTTGCTGACCTCTCGTTTGGTTGTAGACCAATGGCCGCTGGTCTGTCGAGGTTGGAGTGAGGAGTGAGGAGTGCGGAGTGACGGCTGTAGAGTAGCGCCGGCTTTCCAGCCGGCATTCTTTGCGTTTTTTCCGCGGCAGGCAATTGCCGGCTGGAAAGC
>JAPLSS010000422.1 GCA_026398515.1 Candidatus Sumerlaeota bacterium
GAATGAGTCGCATCCCCGTCTGGCTTTTCATGCCGCTTAACGTGATCGGGGCGGCGGTGTGGGCTGTGGCGTTCGGATATGGGGGATACTTTTTCGGCGCCGCGATCCTGTTGGTCATCAAGGACGTCAAGCGCCATCAGATCCAGGTTCTGGCCGGGGTATGCATCGCGGCGCTGGCGCTCTGGGTCATTCGTCTGCTACGCGCCTGGAGATCCGCCCGGCGAGCCGCTTCGCCGAATGGCTGATGGAAGACCGCCTACTCCACCATTGGGGTCAGATCCCCGCCCGCGCGATGGGGAAGCGCCAGCCGTAGCCGAAGGCCTGACTGGTGACTTTCAGCCCGATCGGCGCCTGCTGGCGTTTGTACTCGCTGTGGATCAGGCGGCGCAGAACGAACTGCACGGTCAGGCGGTCGACGCCCATCGCCACGATCTCGTCCGCCGATTTCCGCTCCTCGATGTAGGCGCGCAGCACGCGGTCCAGCACGTCGTATTCCGGCAGCGAGTCGGTGTCCTTCTGGCCCGGGCGCAATTCGGCCGAAGGCGGCTTGAGGATCGAATTGCGCGGGATCGTCTCGCCGTCGCGGTTGATCGCCTCGGCCAGCTGGTAGACCATCGTCTTCGGCACGTCGCCCAGCGGGGCGATCCCGCCGCACATGTCCCCATACAACGTGCAGTAGCCCGTGCCCAGTTCCGACTTGTTCCCCGTGGCCAGCGCCAGCCAACCGAACTTGTTGGATAGCGCCATCAGGATCACCCCGCGGATGCGCGCCTGGAGGTTCTCCTCGGTAATGTCCGGCGCGCGGCCCGGCCACTGCGGGTTCAGACCGCCGGCGAACGCGTCGACCATCGGCGCGATGGGGACGATGCGATATTCGATGCCCTCCCGCCGCTCAGCCCCAGCACGACGCGCTGGAAGCCGCATTTGCGCACGTAGTCGCGCAGCCCCAGGCCCAGCGCGCGCCGAACGCGTTCGATGCCCGGCGGGGCGGTTTCATGCATTTCGCCGCGCGGCGCGTCGGTGTCGAAGACCAACAGGTCTTCTTCGAAATCCCGGCACGCGGCCACGCGCTCGCCCGCGGCGGAATAGACCTCGCTCGCGCCGTCGAAGATCAGGCTGTCGTTGCCCGCCACCAGGTTCACGTACACGATCGGCAGGCGATGGCGCGCGGCCAGCGCCCCGAGCATCCGCTGCTTGGCCTCGCGTTTGCCGTCGGTGAAGGGAGAAGCGGAGAGATTGAGAATCCAGTTGGCTCCGCCCTCGACGAGGCGCTCGACCGGGTCTTGCAGGTATCGCCGCCGCCCTTCCCAGAAGGTGGAATCGTTCCAGATGTCCTCGCAGATCGTCACGCCGAGGCGCAAGCCGCCAAACTCCACCGGCTCGGCGTGGCGTCCGGGATCGAAGTAGCGCCCCTCGTCAAAAACATCGTAAGTCGGCAGGAGCCACTTGTGATAGCGCGTCAGGATTCTCCCGCCCACCAGAAACGCCGCCGCGTTGGCGATGCCCTTGCCCGCGCCGCCCTTGACGCGGTCCACGAAGCCCACCAGCGCGGCCGGATGCGTGACGGCGCGGGCCAGGTCTTCGAGCGCCTTCTCATTGGCGTCGATGAAATCGCCCAGCGCCAGCAGGTCCTTCGGCGGGTAGCCGGTCAGCGTCAACTCGGGGAACACAGCGAGGTCGGCGCCTAGCGCGGCGGCGCGCCGAAGCGTCTCCAGCACGCGCTTCGCGTTGCCGTTCAAGTCGGCCACCACGGTGTTGATCTGGGCCAGAGCGATTTTCACAACAGCGCCTTCCGTTACTTCAGCCGCGCTTCCTTGCCTTTCTCCGCCGACTTCGCCACCGCTTCCAGCATTCTCATGAGATCATAGCCGTGTTCGGCCAGGATAAGCAACGGACCTCTTCCGCGCACGGCGTCGACGAAGTTGTCGTGCATCAGCCGGCGCTCGCTCTTTCCGTCGGTTGGCTCGGCCGCGAGCGTGCGTTTCTCCACGCTCTTCGGCTCCAATCCGCCGGAGACGAACGCCAGCGACGGGGTCTGGAGCCCGCCCTTGTCGCCGAGGATTTGCAGACGGGGATGGTGGTGCGTGGGAGCGGCATGGTTCGCGCAATAGCTGGTTTCCACGGAGACGGCCGCCCCGCCGTCGAAGAAGACCAGCGCCATCGAGTTGTCCTCGGCCATGTCGCCGCGGGCCGCCTCGTTGACCCAGTCCGGAAAGACCGTGTGGTTGGCCGTGACGACGCGCAGCGGCTTTGGGCAGCCCAGCAGCGACCACGCCAGGTCCAGCGCGTGCACGCCCAAGTCGTAGAAGACCCCGCCGCCGGTCGACTTGCGCATGCGGAACGGGTCGGAGGCCACCAGGGTGGCGCGCTGAACGGTGTACTCGACGTTGATGCGATAGATCGCGCCCAGGCGGCCGGCCTGGATCTCGCGGCGCGCGACGAACATCTCGGGATAGAACCGCCGCTGCAGGCCCCAGGTCAACACCAGCCCCGTTTGCGCGGACAGATCAATCATGCGCCGGGCCTCGGCGGCGCTCGCGGCCGGCGGCTTCTCGCACATCACGTGTTTGCCCGCGCGCAGGGCCGCCATCGTCGCTTTGCAGTGCAGCGGCACGGGCAGGGCCACTACCACCGCCTCGGCGTCGCTCTTGCGGATCAGGTCCATGTAGTTCCCATAGACTTGCGTCAGGCCGAACCGCTCGCGGGCCTCCTGCCGCAGTTCCTCGCGCAGGTCGGCCGCCGCGACCAACTGCGTCTCCGGGTTGGCGGCAATCTCCTTGGCATGGACCTGGCCAATGTTTCGAAAGCCGATCACACCGATCTTCAATGGATTCATTCCGCGACTCCCATCTCATGAGTGGATGAATGTACAGAGCGCCGGCGCTATGCAGGCTTCTCCACATATCGCTTTACGATCTCGACCATCTTTCGGGCGCTGCCGCGGTTCTCGTCCAGCGTCGCCCGGGCGCGCCGCCCCAACTCGCGCCGGCGGTCGTCGTTGGAGAGGAGGTCCGCGACCGTCTTCCCCAATTCGGCGCCGTCCACCTGCGCGCCCCCGCCGTTTCGCGCCATCAACCGCAGCATGTCGGGCTGCCGGTTCATGTGCGGCCCATAAAGAACCGGGATCGAGTGCGCCGCCGCCTCGAGCAGATTGTGCCCGCCGATGGGCGCGAAACTCCCGCCCACGATCGCCAGATCCCCGAGCCCGTACGCCTTGGCCAGCTGCCCCATCGTGTCCAGCAGAATGACCTCCGGATCGGCGACCGCGGCCTCCGACGCGGCGCGCCGCACGCGCAGGCCCCGGCGAGTCAGAAGGTCATGCACGGCGCCGAATCGTTCCGGATGGCGCGGCGCGAGGATGAGCGCGAGATTCGGAAAGGCCCGGCGCGTTTCGCCGAACGCCGCCAGCACGATCTCCTCCTCGCCGGGATGCGTGCTGCCGGCGACGATTGTCGGCCGATCGGACGCCACGCCCAAGCGGTTGAGCCACTACGCGCGCTCCTGTGGCGCGAGTTTGGGGAAG
>JAPLSS010000081.1 GCA_026398515.1 Candidatus Sumerlaeota bacterium
ATCGCCCACGGGCTGGCCGGCTTGGGCGCCGGGCTGGGGCTGGCCTGCGTCGCCTTGTTCTTCTCGCTGTGGCGCGACCGGTTCTGGGCGCCCGCAACCACGTTCGGTTTTTCCGCCGCCGGCGCGTTCGGCGCCATGGGCTTTGTCTTCTTCCGCTTCCGCTACGTGCGCGATTTCCTGGACGAACAGAAGCCCCCCCTGAGCGACGATTTGCACCTCCTGCTGATCGCCGCGCTGGGGTTCGTCGTCATCTATTGTGCATTCCGCTGGCTGGCGCGGCGGCGATGGCTGGGCGCGCTGGCGCGGCTGAGCGGCGGCCTGGGGCTATTCGCGGCGGTCTCCGCGGTCTTCCTCGGATACGGCTGGGCGAAGTGGCAGGCCGAAACCGGTCCGCCGGCGCCCCCTCCCGCCCCGCCGGAATTGGCTGGCCGCGCGAACGTCCTGCTGATCGTCGTCGACACGCTGCGCGCCGACCACACCAACCCGTACGGCTGCACGGCCCTCCAAACGCCCGTCTTGAATGCGTTGGCCGCCGACGGCGTCGTGTTCGAACAGGCGGTGGCGCAGGCCTCCTGGACCCGTCCGTCCATCGCGACCATCTTGACCGGCCTCTACCCCTCGACGCACGGCGCGGCCAGCAAGGCCGACCGCCTCGGAGCGAAGGCGCCGACGCTGCCGCAAACGCTGCGCGACGCGGGATTCTTCACCGTCGGGTTGGTCAATAATTTCAATATTAGCGGCTATTTTGGATTCAATAAAGGATTTACCCACTACCGCTACCTCAAGCCGACGTTTCACCTCTTCGCCTCCGATTCGTGCTCGCGCTTGGCGATCTACGACATCCTGCGCGCCGTCCGCGAGAAGGTCTTGCAGCGCCTGCGCGGCAAGGACTACGTCGACGTGATGGACTTCTACTGGCCCGCCGAGAAAGTCGTCGACGTCGCCGACGACTGGCTCGACCGGTTCAAAGACACTCCCTTCTTCTACTTCGTCCACTTCATGGACCCGCACGATCCCTACATGCTGCACCCGCTCAGCCTGCGCAAGGGCTTCGCTCGGCTGGGATGGGGCAGCCTGACGAGCCAGGACCGCGATCCGCTGCACGACGCCTACCTGGGCGAAATCCAATACGTCGACGGCGAAATCGGGCGGCTGGTCGCGCATCTCAAGGAGCAGGGCCTCTACGACAACATGGCCATCATCCTGACCGGCGACCACGGCGAGGAGTTCCTCGACCATGGAGGGTGGTGGCACGGGCGCACGCTCTACGAGGAGATGATCCACGTCCCGCTGATCGTCAAACTGCCCGGCAACGCGCTGGCCGGGACCCGCGTCCCTTACCAGGTGCGCCACATCGACATCGCCCCGACGATCTGCCGCCTGATGGGCGTCGAGCCCCCGCCGTTCATGCAGGGCGTTCCGCTCGTGCAAGGCGGGCAGCTGGCCGACCCGAAGCTGGACCTGGTGTTTTCGCAAGAGGACTTCGAAGCCAACGTCGTGCAATCCGCCCGCGGACTGCGGTGGAAATTGCAGGTGGCCAACCAGGGCAACCCGCGCGGCCTGGACACCGTCGGCCTCTACGACCTGCAAAGTCCGATGAAGGAGAACTTCAACCTCGCGCTCATCGAACCCCAGCGCGTGCACGAAATGGACTCGTGGCTGCTCAAGGAACTGAACAAAGCGGAAGAGAAGGGCAAGGAGTATCGGTGAAGCGCGAGGGCGAAACTCGGTCACGTGGAGTGGCGGCTCTCTTGTATGGAGTCCCGCCGTTAGGCGGAATGCAAGGAATCGAGAGGGCTATCCAAGACCGGCATTCCGCCTAAAGGCGGGACTCCATACCCTCGAATTCTCGGAACGAACGATTCGGAAAGGACTTCTCTATGAAACTCTCTCTCGCCACCCGCGCCGAATCCGCCGGCGTCGAACGCCTGCAGGCCTTCCGCGGGACGCCGGATGACGAGGGCATTCTCGCGCGCTACGAAGTCGACGTTCCCGCTTTCCAATCCGCCTGCTACTACGCCGCCTACCAGAAGTACGACGTTCAGCAGCCCAATTCGCACTTCTGGCCCGAAGGCGCGAACCGCATTCAGCCGCTGAAGATCGAGAATTTTCAAGGCCTTCAGAAGGGCGGGATGTTCCTCCTTCTTCAACTCGCCGACGGCTCCTGCACGGCCATCCTGCCCATGGCCGGTCCGCGTTCGGTCGCCTACTTCCATTCGGACGGCGACCAGCTCATCCTCAACCTCGCCACCCTCGGCGTGGACGCGGTCGAAGGCGACTTCCCGCTGTGCGCGTGGGCCAAGGCGAAAGACCCCTATCGAGCGAGCAAGGCCGCTTGGGAGATCGCCCTCCGCAACAGCCTCGTCGGTCAGAGCGCCCGCTTGCGCCAAGAAAAGCGGTATCCCGACGTCTTCCGCTACCTAGGTTGGTGCAGTTGGGAGGAATTCAAAGCCGCCATCGACGAGCCGATGCTCAACGAGGCCATGAGCGTCCTGGAGAAATCCGACGCGCCCGTTCGCTACGCCCTGATCGACGACGGCCACCTCGACCACGACAAGAGGCGACTCAAGAGTTTCCAGCCGAACGCGAAGTTCCCCAACGGCTGGCGGCCGCTGATGGCGCTCAAGTCCGAGAAACTGCGCTGGATCGGGGTATGGCTCAACTTCAACGGCTACTGGGAGGCCGTCGCCGTTGGCAACCAACTCGGCGCGCTGAACGAGCATCTGGCGCCGGTTGCCGGCGGCGGGCTTCTTCCCAAGAGGGACTTCCTTTCCTCCACCGCCTTCTACGACGCGATGATCGGCGAGGCCCGGCGCAACGGCTTCGATTTCGTCAAGGTCGACAACCAAGCCAAGAACCTGAAACTTTACACAGGCGCGGCCAACGCCGCCGAAAGCGCCGCCTTGAACGCCCAAGCGCTTGAGCAGGCCTGCGCGCGCCACATGGACGGCCTGATCAACTGCATGGCGCACGGGCCGGTTTGCATTTTCAATACGCGCGTCAGCGCCGTCAGCCGCTGCAGCGAGGACTATAAGGTCGGCGATCTGCGCAAGGCGCGCCGCCACCTCCACAATTCCTACGCCAACCTCTTGTGGATGGGCTGGACCTTGTGGGGCGACCACGATATGTTCCATTCCAACGACCCGGTCTCGGGCCGGATGATGGCCATCTCGAAAGCCATGTCGGGCGGGCCGGTCTACCTGTCGGACAATCCGAAGGATTTCGTCCTGGAGAACATCCGGCCCCTCTGTTTCGACAACGGCGAATTGCTCCGTCCCCTCGCGCCTGCCGCCCCGCTCCCCGAAAGTGTCTTCCTCGATCCCTTCGCCGAGGCGAAACCGTTCCGCGCTATCGCCCCGCTGGCCAACGGCGCGGCGGCCATCGTCGCCTACAACCTAACCGAGCCGGAACAGCCGGTCCGCGGCGCCATTCGCCCGGAAGACTACCAATGGGCGGGCGGCCTGATGCTGCCCGAGCCCGAAACCTGGTCGCTCCCCGCCGAAGGCCTTCTCCTCTATGACTGGAAGCGCGGCCACGCGGAGAAACTGGCCAAGGATTACCCGTTCACGTTGCGGGGCTTCGACGACCTGCTCGCCTTGCTCTGCCCGATCACGAAAGGCTGGGCGGTCATCGGGCGCGCCGACAAATACCTCTCCCCCGCGGCCGTCGAGGTGACCGAGGTCACAGAGAATGAGTTGATCGTGCGGGCGAAAGAGGGCGGCCCGGTGACCGTATGGAGCGCTCCCGGGAAAATCGACGCCGGCGAACATAGGATGCGCTCCGACAGCGGCGGGCTGTGGACCGTCCTCTTGCCCAAAGGGGCGAAAGACACGGTGGTTCATTTCCGCCACGCCAGATGAACGAATCCATGCCGCAACCGCCTTTGCGCGAAGCGCCTTGGAGCTCGGTGGCAGAGCAAAGCGGCGACACCGCCTTGGATCGGCAGCGGAGCGGCGATGGGCGGTCAGTAT
>JAPLSS010000753.1 GCA_026398515.1 Candidatus Sumerlaeota bacterium
TGTCTCTGGTGACAAGACTCATGCACCTCGCGGCTACCCCTTTTGCAAAATTCCCAAATGCGCTTGTCGGAGTTTGGTTGCGGACTTCATCCAGAAATCCAATCAGCTCGGGGCCCAAAAGTACACGGGGGTAGTCAGCAACCATGCTTTCAAGATCATATGCGCGGGCAATCGCTGGGCCGTAGATCTCATCGTCTTCGATGTCCAATCCGAGTCCAATTTCTATCCCTCCCCGAATCGGCACTCCGCATCCGAAGCCTGTCGCCACCATCCCTGCCGTAGCGACCATCACCGAAAAGACACCATTCATTGCCTTGCAGTGTTCGTTATCGTTGTGCAATGAGGCGGTAGCAATGAAAGAATCAGAGAAGGCTCGGAGACTGACCTTGCGCTCCACCATTCGCTTGGCCAGTTCTCGTTTATCCTCCGGGAAGTTCCCGATGAACTCGTTCAGCGAGTCCATTTGCTTGAGGGACTCACGAAAGGCTCTCCGTACTGAGAGCACTGTGCCTGCAGTCTTCTTCAGGGCGTCGTTGATTCTCCTCTGCTCTGCGGGCGTCTCAGGAAGAGACTCCAGCTGCCGAAGAAACTGCCGTTGGCCAAGAAGATCCAAATGCGCAATGCAGTGAAACGATAGAGTGTACTCGCGACTGGTCTCATGTTTCTCTTGGGGACTTGGCATGCGTTTCCGTCCAGGAATCTGATCTGCTTGGCACAATGACCGGCGGCCAGCGACAATGATCCAAAGTGACCGCTATCATCTACCCACCAAACCTGTGTTCAAGAACTCGCTCCATCTTGTCTGGAGGCTGCCCTTCAGATCCGGGTCAAGGCGTTTTCACTAACGAACAGATTGCGGGATCGGAAACCGGCGGGGCTTTCCAACAGGAGCGCGGCTCGGAGCGACGCCAGGGGCGAGGCGAACCATGGCCTTCGCAACTTGCGCTCCTCGGCGTCGGCCCAGCGGGGAAGGGAAAGGTGGAACGAACGCGCCAGTTCCTCGGCGGTCGCGGCGAGATAGGCGTCTTCCACCTGGCCTGTCTCCCCAAAACGGGGCGCCAGCAGGTCAGGCGTCTCCGCCAAGGCCGCTTGATCCGGTGCGGCAAGGAATTCGTCGAGGAAATTGGCCAGACACCGGTCGAACGACTGGCCCTCGGCGGCGAGCCGCGCGACCTCCGCCAGCGTCTTTGGTCTCATATCTCCCCCTCCTCGCCCTTCAAATATCACCTATGGAACGCGTCGCGGCAAGCGGTTTGTAGTCAGCGATTCGATCTCATTCGGCCAAGAGTCTGCTTTCGCATTTCCTGCAGAGTGGCCCATAATTCGAAAAACAGAACCCCGTCGCGTCCATAGATCATTGAAAAGGGAAAAATCCCCGGAGCGCCGCCAATGGGATTCATCCGCCCGCAAACCTGGGAAGCCTTTCGAGCCTATCCCGCCGAAGAGACGTTTCGGCCGCTGTATGAGGAATCCAAGGCGCTGATCTACACCATTTGCCGCCGCATTCTGCGAAACGACGAGGACGCCGCCGATGCCTTCCAGGCGGCCTATTGCCGGCTCATGGCGTTGGCCCGCGACCCCAACGAGGCGCGCGCCATCGACGACGCCGGGGCCGTTCTGCGCCGGTTCGCCATTCGCGAGGCCGACAGTCTGCGCAAACGCCGGGAACGGCGCGCCCGGAGGGAGGTTGCCGTGGAGGAACTGCCGCACGCTCCAGACGCCGGCCCCTCGGCCGACGAAATCGCCGCCGCCCGCCAGGTCCGAGACCGGCTGGAGACGCTGGCGGCGACCTTGCCGCATCGCTATCGACAGCCGGTCCTGCTCCACTACTTCGCGGGAATGACCCAAACCGAAATCGCCGAGGCCATGGGCCTGTCGGTCAGCACGATCGCCTATCGCATCAGGCGCGGGCTGAAGTTGCTTCGCCCCCTGATGCGCCCGGCCGGCCTGAGCGAATCGTCGCTGGCCCTCTGCGCCGCCTTCGCCGCCGGGGAGTTGTTGGCGCCGCCGGCCGCTCTGAGCGCCGCGGCGGTCTTCGCCCATGCCCAAGCCGCCCTCGGCGCCGGAGTTTTCGCCGGGGCCGTGAGCGGCGGAGCCAAAACCATCCTGGGAGCCCTCGCCGTGAAAACAAAGGTCGCCATCGTCGGCGCTGTCATCGCCTTGGGGATCGCCGGTCTGGTCGTCTATCGAAACGTCGCCTCCAAAGGCCAAGGCGCGAAATCCGATGCCGTCTCATCAAGCGCCGCCCCCGGCGGAGAACAAACGTCGGCGATCCAGGAACCGGAAAGCAGGGCGCCGGGGTCGATGCCGGCGCAACAGGTCTCCGTTCCCACTCCCGCGTCTCCCTCCGCGGACGCCGGCAATGCCGCGAAGGCCGGAGAGCCGACCCTCGAGGTCCAGGTCGTCTGGAAGGACACGCGCGAACCCGTCGCTGGCGCGCAGGTTCGACTGGAGCGCAAGACTTCGTCTTCCGCGCCCCCTGAGACGCGCGAGCAGACCACCGACGATCAGGGCCGCGCGACTCTCGCCTACCCCTCGCCATGGTCCACTGCGCTCCTGCGGACCGAGCATCCAAAGGGAGGCGACAGGGAAATCGCCTTGAACCTTCCCGCGCCGCCGCAGGTCGTGGAAATGCCCCTGGGGGCGACCCTCTTCGGAAACGTCTATATCGAAGGGGAGAACAAAATGGGCGCGGGCGCCGAGTTGACGGTCTACGGCGCCACGGCCTCCGCGAAGGGGCGAGTTCTTCAAAAAGCCACGGCGGGCAACGACGGTTCGTTTGAGATTCCGCGCATCGGCGAGGAGAAGGTGCGACTTCGGGCGCGGCTGGACCGATACGTCTATCCTGCCCCGGGCGAAACAGAGCCCATTCAGCTCATCCTGGGCTTTCCAAACGGTCCGCTGGACGTGATCCTGACACGCGGCGCAAGGCTTTCCGGCTTCGTGCGGGACCGGTCCAATGGCGCTCCCGTTCCCGGCGCCAAGGTCAATACGGAAGACGACGCCGATCCCCGGGAAACGCTCAGCGGCGCCGACGGCGCGTACGAACTGCTCGGCCTGAGTCCCGGCGAGTATGACCTTCGAGCCATGGGGGAAGAGCACGCCCCCCAATTCACAACGTTTCAGATCGGCGAGGCCCCCGAAGCACGCCTCGACTTTTCGCTGGAACCCGCGGGAATCGTCCACGTGATGGTCCTCAGCGCCGCCGGCGCGCCCGTCGAAGGAGCCCAAGTGACCTTTGACGGAAGGAAAGACGTGATCGACAAGACCGACGCCCAGGGCAAAGCAACCGTCAAAGGCGTCAGCATTTCCAACCCGAATGGCGTTATGGCCAAACTAGACTATCATCGCCACTATGTCGCCTCGGGCATTCCCCAGTTCCCGCCGGGCCAGAAAGAGACCGACCTGACACTGACGTTGCCCGTGGACGCGACAGGCGTGTTCATCGGTCGGATCGCCGACAGCGAAGATCAGCCGGTCGGCGGAGCACAGGTGCAATGGCTCAATCCGTATCGTCCCCAGGAAGGCGATACGGCGGTGGCCGGCGCGGACGGACGCTATCGCCTTGAGGTCTCGGAACCGGGCGGCGAGTACGTGCTCTGCGCCCTGGCCAAAGGGCGGGCGCCGGCGTGGAAGCGCGGGTTGAAGCCTGGAACCGCGGACGCGCCCTGCCAGGCCGATTTCACGCTGGAGCCGGGCCACTGGATCGGGGGAACCGTGATGGATGCATCCGACAAGCCGGTCGAGGGCGTTTCCGCCCAGGTCGGCGCCGCCCTGCGCGATTTCCAGCCCCATCTGCCCGGCGCCGAACGCCAAGCGCTTACGGACGAGCAGGGGAAATTCCGATTCGAAGACCTTCCGGGCCCCCAGGTTTCGGTGACCTTCGAAGGCGAGGGATGGGCCGAGATCTACTGGCAGGTCCTCGACGTGGATCAGGAGCACCGCATCGTGATGCAGCCTTCGGGCGTCATCCGGGGCCGGGCGATCGACAAGGAAGCCGGGGCGCCGGTGAGCGATTTCGCCGTTCGTCTCAGCGGCGACGTGGAGAAGACCAGCAACAGCGGCCAATGGAATTCGAGAGTCTCGAAAGAGTTCTCGTTGTCCACGGCGGACGGGAGATTTGTCCTCAAGAATGTCGATCCCCGAGGAAATTACCAAGTTGAGGTCGAGGCAAGCGGCTATGCCCCGGCGACACAAACGGAGGTGAAAGCCGTCGCCCAGGAGAAAGCGCAGGAGTTGGCCTTCGAACTATCCAAGGGCCAACAACTCGCGGGCCAAGTCGTCGATGCCCTGACCGGCCAGCCGATCGCCGGCCTGCCGGTTCAATACGCTATCTATAGCGATAGCTACTTCAGCTGGCTTCGTCTCGACGGCCTGATCCCGAACATCCAAAGCGCCGCCACGGATGCCAATGGCGACTTCGCCTTCGCGGAAGGCGATCAAAAAGGCCTGTTGATGATCAAGGCCGCCGCCTACGAACGGCTTCTGATTCGGCCCGAGAATCGCTCCGCCTACCAAGACGGCGATCGCCTGAGGATCCCCCTTCAGCCTGCCGCTTCCGTCTCGGGCCGCGTCCTCCTGAAAGGAAGCCCGGCCCCGGGAAAAAGGATCAACCTCAATCGCAAGATGACCGACAAGGCGACCGGCTCGACCTACGAGGCCTTCGAAATCATCAACAGCGACGCCGACGGACGCTACCGCTACGACACCCTTGGTCCGGGCGCGTATGAGATTCAGGTCTATCTCATGGAGCGCGACACGCATAACACCCCGCTCGAACGCGCCTTCGAATTGGCCGCCGGCGAGCAAAAAACCCTCAACCTGGGCGACGACCTCGGACCCCACGCCTTGTTTGGCAGGGTCCTCGACGGCGCCACTCCCCTGGAGGGCGTCTCCATCACTGTTCGTCCAGCCTTCGAGTGGGACTATGCCCAACTCGGAGCGCTGACCGACGTTCACGGCGAATTCCGGATCGAGGGCCTGAAACCGGGCCGCTATACCGCCTGGCTCTATCGAAAGGAGGCTGTTGGACCGGACCGGGAGAAGGAAGAAAGCGTGGAGATCAACGCCGATCTCCAACACGACTTCAACCTCCAGTCGGCGCGGCGCGCGACCGCCCGGCTCGTGTTCAACCCGTCCGTTCCCGAGCCCATCCGCCGCCGATTTACGTCGACCCATCTGAATATAGAGAACTGGGACGGGCAGCGCGGCGGCCCCTATAGCCCGGAAGGCCACTGCATGACTCGCGACGGCAATCCGAACCTGGTTTTTGAGGGCCGGTTCAAAGGCCGATACAACATGATGATCACCACCTGGAGAAGCGCGGGGACCCATCTGTCGTGGACCTACCCCAAGCTGTTCGATCTGGACACCCTGGAACAGGACCAGGATCTCGGCGACATCCTCGTCCCTCCCCTGGGCGCCCTGCGCATTCAAATGGCCATGGACCCGCCTGCCCTTCCGCTGCCGGCCAAGGCCCCGTCGGTGACGCTTTCCCAATACAACCTCATCCTGTTTCTCGAAGATGGAAAGGCCGACCAAACCATCGAGGCCATCCCTGTCGGGGCATACGAAATCCGATTCATCTCCTACGCCCACAAGGCGGAACTGACCCCGGCCCAGGTCGAGATCGCCGCCGGGCAGACAACCGAGGTCCACGCCCTCTTGCGGCCCGACACAACCGTTCGCGGCTATGTGACCAGCGCTCGCGACAACGAGAAAAAGGCTGATCTAAGTCGAGTCGCGCTGGTCGGGCCAGGCGCCCAATTGACCCTGGAACCGCCCTATGCCTCGGGGGAATCGAAAGGGACGGGCAATGAGATCCGACAGGGCTATTTCGTCTTTCGCGGCATGGCCCCCGGCGACTACGAGCTGACCGTCGAAGCCCAAGGCTACGAGACCCACCGGGCGACCGTCAGCCCCGCCCCCGGCAAGGACATTTTTGAGATGATTCACATGACGCCCCTGGCGCCCTAGTGGTCTGACCATCTCATAATGATGGGTAGAGCCTGCGCAATTTCACTCGGGCATCCTTGGTCGTAAACTGCCAGCGGACCTTGCTCGCCCGGTTGTTGCGGTCGGACTGCCACGCCTCGATTTCGCGGACCAAGG
>JAPLSS010000292.1 GCA_026398515.1 Candidatus Sumerlaeota bacterium
CCGTCCACGCAGCCTGCTCCGTCTACTCTGTCCACCCCGTCCCCCTCGTCCGGGACCTTGTCCGGGTGCATCTCCCGAAATCGGGAGAAGGGCGTCCGGTCCTCGAGTTCAGCCGCCTTCAGGCGGCTCCCCTTTGCCCCCGGCTTCAGCCGGGGGAACGAGGCTTTCTCCTCCCTTCGCCAGCCGGCTTCAGCCGGGCTTCTCGACTCGGCTTCAGCCCGGGAGAAGGTCGACCGCAATGGCTGAAGCCGGTCCGAGAAGCCGCGCTGAAGCGCGCTTTCCCAAAGTCTGTCGGCCTCATCCCCCCGGCTGAAGCCGGGGGCAAAGGGGAGCCTGCTGAAGCAGGCTAAGCCCTACGGATTGGCAACCGGCGGCGCGCCGAAGGCCTGATCCCTCGGTCTCCTTCACCGGGGGATTGACTCTCAGACGAGCGCGGCCTTCTCCCGATTTCGGGAGATGCACCCACCTCGTCCGCCCTATGAGAAAACGCATTGCGTTGGCGCCGATTTTGCGCCAACATGAGATTTTACAAGGAAGCGTCGTGATCCGCCGTTTGGCGTGCGGAGGGAAAGGTTGTTCTGGTGCGAAGATCCAAAGGTGTTGCGCTGTTTCTCAGTCGAAGGGTCGTTGAATTGCTCCGTGCGCGACGTGGACCTGGACAAGCCGGACAGCGCGGCAAACGGGAACCTGTGGACCCAGGCCGGCCAGCCCGCGCTTCCTTGCCTCCTTCTCTTCTATCCGCCGGAAGCGGGAGTCGACGCGCCGGCGTGGACGGGCCCGCTGTCGGCGGAGAGCGTCGCGGCGCTGGCCGATTCGCCCGCCCGGCGCGAGATCGCCAAGCGCCTTCTCGGCGGCGATTCGGCGGTGTGGGTCCTGACGGCGAGCGGCGGCGCGGAGAAGGACGAGGCGGCGAAAACACTGCTGGAGACCCAAGTCAAGGACATGGAGCAGACGTTGGAGCTGCCCGAGGGGGCCGAGGACGCGCTGGCCGCCGAATTGGGCGGATACGACGTTTCCTCCCTTCCGCTCAAGATTCAGTTCTCCGTCTTGAGCGTTGCGCGGAACGATCCGGCCGAGGCGGTCCTCATGGCCACACTGACCCAGGGGCAGTCGGGGCTGGAGAAATACGCCGGAGAGCCGGTCGCCTATCCGGTGTTTGGGCAAGGGCGGGCGCTGTGCGCTCTGGTGGGAAAAGGACTCAACGAGGATAACATCGGGGAAGCCAGCGCGCTGCTGGCCGGACCGTGCTCCTGCGAATTCAAGGACAGCAATCCCGGAGTGGACCTGTTGATCGCGGCGCGGTGGGACGAAGGGCAAGTGGACGCGCCCCGCGGCCTGCTGGCCCTCCCGCCGATCAGCGCCTCGGTCCCCAAGGTCGTCGAAGTCGCCAAGGCCGGCGCGCCGTCCGGGGCCGCAACGGTCTCTCAGGCTGATCCGCCCGCGTCGGCGCAGGCGTGGTCGGGGCGGTTTCCGGTGCGAATCGTCGCGGCGTTGGCGGCGGCCTTGGCTCTTGTCGCGGGCGCCGCAGGATTGATTCTTCGACGCCTCTTCCGAGAGTCTTCGTAAGGACTTGGCTTGAGTTCGTAGTCCCGCCTTCAGGCGGCCCTCCGGTTCTCTTGCCTGGGCGGTCTGACCGAGGACCGCTTGAAAGCGGGACTACGAACTTCGGCCGCGTCATCGGTTCCGCATTGTGTCGCTCTGGCCGCATCCCTATGTCGTCTTCTTCCGAAGCCTGTCCTCCCCTTGAACAGTTGATCGCCCCCGACGCGCGGCAGGCGATCCGCGACGCCATCGCCGACAACGACGGGGGCGAGGTGTTTTTCGTCGGGCGGGTCGGCGCCGAGGGCGCGGTCGACGAGGTCGAGGCTTTCGCCTTCGGCAACAAGAACGCCGTGCCTGCGCTCACGCAAGTGGTTAAACCCGGCGACGTGGTGATTCACAATCACCCCGATGGGCCGCTGGAGCCGTCGGACGCCGACATTTCCATCGCCTCGCAGCTGGGCGACCTGAGCGTCGGCTGCTACATCGTCGACAACGACTGCGCGGCGGCGCGCGTCGTGGTCCGCGCGTTTCGCGCGGAGACGCTCCAGTTGCTCGACGTCGACGACCTCGCCGGCTTCTTCGCGCCCAACGGCCTGCTGGCGCGCTCGCTGCCGGGCTACGAGCACCGCCCCCAACAGGTGGACATGGCCGCGCTGGCCGCGCGCGCGTTCAACGACGAGGCGATCGCCGTCATCGAAGCCGGCACCGGAGTCGGCAAGAGCATGGCCTACCTGCTGCCGGCGATCCTGTGGAGCGCGCGCAACAAGGAACGCGTGGTCGTTTCCACGAACACCATCAACCTGCAGGAGCAGTTGATCGGCAAGGACCTGCCGCTCCTTCGCAAGCGCCTGGGGGTGGAGTTCACCGCCGAATTGCTCAAGGGCCGCGGCAATTACCTGTGCCTGCGCAAGGCGCAGTTCACGCGCGGAGAGCGCATGGCGGTGGAGTCCGAAGAGACGCGCGCGCAACTGGCGCCGATCTTCGAATGGGCCGAGAAGACGACGACCGGCAGCATGTCCGAACTGGCCTTCGTGCCCAGCGACGAAGCCTGGGAACTGGTCATGTCGGAGGCCGACAACTGCCTGCGCATCAAGTGCCCGTTTTATGCGAAATGCTTTTTCTACAACGCGCGGCGACGGGCGGCGCGCGCCGACGTGCTGGTCGTCAACCACCACCTGCTGATGGCCGACCTGGCCGTGCGGCGCGAATCGAACAATTACACCGCGGCGGTGGTGTTGCCGCCGTTCCGCCGGGTGATTTTCGACGAAGCGCACAACATGGAGTCAGTCGCCACCCAGCATTTCGGCGTTCGCGTCTCGCAGCTGGCGTTTGCCCGTCAGATTTCCAAGTTGCATCCCTCGCGGGCGCGCGCTCGCGGCGTGCTGTCGTTCCTCGCGCAGGAGGTCGAGCGCGCGGCTTCGGCCTCGATGCCGAAACAAACGCTGGACGCGCTGCGGATGGCGTTCTTCTTCGAGCTCGAGGAGCGCCGCGCCGCGCTGGACGAGGAGGTCCGCATCGCCTTCGACATGGTGGCCGACGACTTGCTGAAGTTCGAAGGGCGAACGTGGCTCAAGCCGCGCGAGGAGATCAAGCGGCGCGTGACGGAGCAATTGGCCGGTGAGCCGTTCTGGCGCGACACGGTGCGCGAGGCGGTCGCGCGCGTGGCATCGGCGGTCGCTCAGTTCTGCCAGAAGGCGGAAGAGGCGATCGCGCTTCTGGACGAACTGACGAAGAAAGCGCCTTTGCGCCGCGCCGCTGGAGGTGCATGACGTCATGCGCGAGGCGATCTACGATCCGGCGCGAACGGTCATCATGACCTCGGCGACCCTGACGGTCGGTGGGCGCTTCGACTACTTCCTGCGCCAGACGGGCCTGTCCGCGCCGGATGATGGCGAAGAGACGCGGTCGGCGGAGGAAGGCGATCCGGCGCGGCGATTGCGCACCCTGGCGCTGTCCACGCCGTTCAATTTCGAGAAGCAGGCCTTTGTCGGCGCGCCGGTCGACGTGCCGGAACCCAACCACCCGGACTTCGCGGACTCGTTGGAGGAGTTGATCCGGCGGGCGTTGCGCATCAGCGACGGCCACGCCTTCGTCCTGTTCACCAGCTATTCCCTGATGGAGAACATGCACCGGCGGCTGGAGCCTGAGATGAGCCTGGACGGATGGCTCGTCCTCAAGCAGGGCCAGACAAACCGCCACGCGCTGCTCGAGCGGTTCCGCGCCGCGCCCAACCCGGTGTTGTTCGCCACGTCGAGTTTCTGGGAAGGCGTGGATGTGAAGGGCGACGCGCTGCAATGCCTGATCCTCACGCGCCTGCCGTTCCAAGTCCCCAGCGAGCCGATCCTCGAAGCCCGCGCCGAGATGATCGACAAACGCGGCGGCGATTCGTTCCGCGAGTTGACCGTCCCCTCGGCCGTCATCCGCTTCAAGCAGGGATTCGGGCGGTTGATCCGCTCCAAGACCGATCGCGGCGCGGCGTTGATTTTCGATCCACGGGTGGCGACGAAAACCTACGGCGTCCAGTTCCTGCGCTCATTGCCCACCGAGGCGATCCACGTCGGCCGCGCGGAGGCGATGTTTGCGGAGATGGAGAGGTTTTTCGGCAGCGAGGCGTAAACGCGCGACGCTTAGCCGGACTTACTTTTTATCTTTTTGTTGTTGAGCCAGGCGATCTCGGCGTATTTATGGGGAGCGTCGTTCCTGGGAGCGCCGACGTCCTCGTCGGCATCGTTTTAGAAGTTTTCGATAGATAAAGACAATGCCGACGAGGACGTCGGCGCTCCCAGAAACGGCGCTCCCAGGAGGGCGGCATGGGTTCCTATTGGCATTCGCGGGGATACATTCCTCACTTCGAAGGCGAAGAGATCATTCAGAGCGTCACCTTCCGTCTCGCGGATTCCGTTCCCGCGGATGTGGTCCAACGCTTTGCGTGGGAGATTGGCACGAGGGAATGCGAGGCCGCGTATCGGCGCCGGATCGAAGAATTCCTCGATGTGGGCCACGGCGAATGCTGGCTGCGGCGAGCGCCGATCGCCCGCTTAGTTCACGATTCGTTGCTGTGTTACAACGGCGCGCGCTATCGGCTCTACGCGTGGGTGATCATGCCCAATCATATCCACGTTCTGCTTGAACCCATCTCGCCTCAGGCGCTGGCGACTATCGTTCAGGGATGGAAGTCCTATACAGCGCGTCAGATCAACGCGCTCCTTGGTCGGCGCGGCACGGTATGGCAGCGGGAGTACTGGGATCGATTCATGCGGAATGAAGAGCATTTTCTCAACACGGTGGAGTACATTCACAGCAATCCGGTGAAGACGGGCTTGGCGGAGCGGGCTGAAGACTGGCCGTGGAGCAGCTGTGCCAGGTGAGCCAGCTTGGGAGCGCGTTTCCTGGGAGCGCCGACGTCCTCGTCGGCATCGGTTTAGAAGTTTTGGATAGATAAAGACAATGCCGACGAGGACGTCGGCGCTCCCAGGAACGACGCTTCCATAGGACTATCGCGCGTGTTCCACGATCGACTCCCACTCCGGCATGGTATTGATCGCCTGCTTGTCCCGCCGGTCATTGCGGCCGTACAGCCGCTCCGCCGTTTCTTGGCAGAGGTTGGCGCGGGCGGGGGCGCTGAGTTGATCGAGGAACACGTCATACCGCTGCAATTCAGGACCGAGGCGCTCGAATCTCGTCACCAGGTCGGAGCCGAGGCAGATGCGGTCGCTGTGCTTTTCGGTCAGGGCGATCCACTCGGGACGGGGCTGTCGGTCGGGGCAGATAATCTCGTCGAAGATGATCCACGAGTAATCCACATAAAGATTGGGATATTGGGCCAGGAGGCGTTCGACCATCTGGTGATAGAAGGGCACGTTCACCCGGCGCGAGATCCCGCAGTGAGCGAACACAAACCGCGTGCGCGGGAATTCAGCCACGGCCTCTTCCAACTCCCACAGGTAGACGGGATGGTCGCTCTTGGTCACGGAAGTGACGTTCTGGTGAAGAAGGACGGGCAGGCCGTGGTCGGCGGCGAACTGGTAGACGGGCCACAACGCCGGGTGATTGGCGCGGGCGGTCTCGCCGTAAGTGAAGGCGGTCAAGTCGTCATGGCGGAGGAGGACCTCGCCGATTCCCTTCCATACGCCGGGGTATTGGGCGAACAGCCGCTCGACGTGCCGGATAGCGAAGCGATCCACGGGGTTGAAGCCGCACAGCAGGGGATGCAGGCGGTCCCGTTGCGCGGGCGGCAGGGACCGGACCATTTCGGCCACGATGACATCGGTATAGCCATAGTAATAACAAGGCGCGTCGTTGGCGAGGTAGTAGTCGGGCGCCTCGCGCTCCCACCCGGCCCACAGTTTGGCCACGGGCAGCCCGAAAATCACGGCGTGGGCCACGTTGGCCTGGTCCATGTAATAGATCAACGCCTCGCCGCCCGGCGTTTCCTGGACGAAATTGACGGCGTGCAGATGGGCGTCCGTCATCCGATGCTTGCTGCCCTTCAACGGCGTCAGCGATCCCGGATGGCGTCCGTCGCGCGTCCAGGCGGGGATTTGCTCGTGCGGCATGCGAATCGCTCCTCAATGGAATAAACGGGGGAATCAAGCGCGGGGTTCGATTCCCAACAAGCGGACCACGGCGTCGGCTTCGTCGGGTTCGAGGCGTCGATACAGGTATTCCCAGTCGTCCGGGTTGGCAATCAGATCGGCCAATCGCTCCCGCGTGAACTCGGCGAGCAGCCGCTTCCCGGCGGCGGGAGGCAGCGCGCGCAACAGAGCCGCCAGGTCGTGCGCGTCGCGCGGCATCCCGGCGACGCGCTCCCAGCCCAATCCCTCCAGGAGCGACTCCTGAAGCGCGGGTTCAAGGCGGCGCAGGACGGCGCTCAGGTCGCCGGCCTGACGGCACAGGCGGCGCACGTGGTCCGGGCCGAGCAATTCCAAGAACAGCCGATCGCATTGGCCGTACACCCACTCCAGCGCGCCGGCCAGTTCTTCCGGAGTATGAATGAGCGCGCGCAGGCCCGCCCGCCCCAGCGTTTGCAGAAGCGTCTCTTCCACTTCGACGTCGGCCATCGCCGCCAGCAGATCGCGCAGATGCGCGGCGTCCTCCATGATGCCCGCCAGACGCGTTCCGACGGATTCAATGAGGAACGTCTGATCGGCGGGGGAGAGGGACTTGATGACGGATATGAAACCTTCCGCGTCGGCGAGGATGTCGGCGAGATGGGGGCGCAGCTGTTCGAGCGCCTCGCGGTCGTGGCGTCCCTGCAGCACGTCCAATGCAACCATGAGTTCGTTCGCCGTGCCAATGTGGACGGTTTCCTTGTCGATCGCCACGGGATGGCGTGGAGCGCGGGCCGGGTTCATGGCGCCTCCCTGGACAGGCCGGGACAGCGATCCCTTGGCGGTTCCCCGCGGCAAGAGAGCGGAATGGCCCGTCACACGTTCTGGCTTTTTGATGTTCGCGCCGATATAGGCCGACGGACGATGCGTTGGCAAGAGGAATGGGAGCGGCGGGCGCCGGTCAACGCCTCCGCGACTCGCCAACGGTCAGCGCCGGTTTGACATATCATGAGGCTTGGATACAGACGCCCGATGTGGCATTATTGATTGATCGAGTCATCTCCTCGCCTTCGGGCGTTCCGAAAGAGCGCAATATGCGCCACCATCAGGCGATTCGACAAAGCGGCCCTCATCCGTTTCTCTCCATCGGTTTGCTCTTCGCGGTCTTGCCGCCCTGCGTTTGGGCGCAAGGAAAACCGGAAATGGCTGCGGACCGGCAGGATGCCGCCGCCGAAGCCATAGCCGATCGCATCATCCCGCCGGCGATGGAGAAGGAGCGGTTGCCGGGCCTGGCCCTCGGAGTCGTGAAGGACGGACGCGTCGTGGTCGAGAAAGGCTACGGCGTCAAGTCGTTCGAATCGGGCCAAGTTCCTGACGCAGACACCGTCTTCTATATCGGGTCGCTCTCCAAGGCGGTGACGGCAGTCGGGGCGATGATGCTCGTGGAGCAGGGGAAGATCGACCTGAGCGCCCCAGCTGGGGATTATCTGAAGGGTCTTCCCGAGAATTGGCGCCCGATCACCGTCCGGCAATTCATGGCGCACCAAAGCGGGATTCCCCAACTCAACCAGAAACTCCCGACCTTCGAGGAAATGTTGCAATCCGCGAAGGGCAAGCCGCTGAAGTTCCAGCCCGGAGCGAAGCAGGAATACAACAACTTCAACTTCGCGGTGGTCGGCAAGATCATCGCGGCGGTCAACGGTCTGAGCTATCTCGACTACATGAAGCAGAATGTCTTTGGCCCGCTGGGCATGGAGCACACCGGCTCGGGCATCGTCGCCCCAAACGAGGCCGCCGGTTACAGCCCCGGCGCCGGGCGCCCCGCGCCGATTGCGCACGAGATCAAGGGAGGCGAATACGGGATTCCCTCCGGCCATCTGCAAAGCACTCTCGCGGATCTCCTGAAGCTCTACCAGGCGATCCGAACCAACGCGTTGCTCAAGCCGGCGACCTGCGATCTCATGGTGACGCGCGTCAATCCCGCGATGGGCGGGACCCTCGGTTGGTTTGAGCGCATGGCCGGCGAGGACTCCCTGGTCGCCAAGAACGGCGCGACCCAAGGCTTCCATTCCATCATGACATTTGTCTCCGGCAAAGGGGACTGTGTCGTGATGCTTTGGACTTCCCAGAAGCCCAAGGGGAACAGCCTGTTCAAGGAAACGAACGAACTGCTCAACCGGATCTGCGGCGTTCCCGTCGGCCCTCAAGCGGAGCCGGCCGATGACGCTCAGGAGGAATAGGGTCGCCGCCCTGTCCTTTGCCGGCGCCCCGAGGCCCTTGGCTGTCGCATGTTTCAGGCGAGACGAGCGCCAGCGAGTCGAGTCGCCGCCCGAAGGACGATCTTGACGATGCCATGGATCGCGGCGTATGTCGGGCGCATGCAGAACACGGGAATCGACATCCGGCGAGTCCGCCCAGGGCCGCTGGCCTTCGCCATGTTCGCGACGGCCTCCTGCGCATTCGCCCAACCAGCGATTCGTGAGGGCGACATCGAGAAGGTCATCATCGCTTCCGCCTCGGACGCCGAGGCATGGGAGGCCGAGGAGGCGACGATGGCCGTCGATCGGGAGAAGGTCAAAGAACGAGACGCCTCGCTCCACTTTCACGTCGACGTCGACTACAACGCGGGTGAGAAAGAGTATCCTATTGGATGGCCTCGCGCCTCGACGGCCATGGCGAAAGGGGACTCGCAGGACTGGGGCCGGTTCGACTTCCTTCGCTTCTGGGTCTACGCCGAAACGTCCCGCGACAAATTGCCCGCCGAGCCATTGGGGATCGTCATTTCCGGCGCCGACAAAACGCACAAGTTCGAGAAGAACCTGTCGGGCCTGAAGAAAGGCGAGTGGGTCAAGATGGAGATCCCTCTGTGGACCCTTCCGTCCCTGGGGAAGGTCGCGCGCTTCCAGTTCTTTATCAGCGAGTCGGACTATCGGGACCACGACACCGTGGACTTCTATTTCAGTGACTTGTGTCTTGTGCGTTACGCCGCGCCGCACCTGGATGATCTGACGATTCACCCGGCGATCCTCTTCTCCGACGGTGGCGCGGTGATCGCCAGGTTCCGCGTGCTGGGCCTCGCCCCAGACGCGGCCATAACGGCGCAGCTGGCCCTGGTGGATGGGGACCGCACAGTTCGCCACGTGACGAAGTCTGTCAAGTCAGGGATTAACGAAGTGATCCTGGACACGCGGGAGGCGAACCTTCCCGAAGGCGATTATACCGTGCGCACTCAGCTCGGCGACGGTCTGCCGGAAGACAGGGCCATTCGTGTCGTGGCGTCGCCGTGGAAGTAGGTCCGCTCGGCCCGAGCGGATCCCAACCGCCTCGGGCCGAGGCGGACTGCACGTACGGCTTTATTAGATGAGATATGATGAGATATCTACCCATGCGTGACTTGATGATCTTCCTCTTTGCCTGTCTCTCCAGCGTCTCCTGGCCGGCGTCTTTCCTCTTCGACGCCGGGCCGGATAGTTCCGCCGTGATGGATGGCTTCACCCGCCTGACTCCGAAAGACGCCTATGCGCCGGAGAAAGGCTATGGTTGGGATTCCGTGAAAGACATGAAAGCTTCCGCCAAAGCGTATAAGGAGCCGATCGCCAACAAGAAGCGTGGCCAGACGGAGCCGCCGCCGATCTACACCAATCCTCTTACGGAGGATTGTATCATTGGGAAGACCACGCGCACATTCCGCCTCGATTTGCCGGCGGGCGAATATAACGCCTATTTCCTCTGCGGAAACAGCGCCTACATGGAGGGTCAGTATTTCGATTTCCAAGTGAAGATCGCCGAGACTGCGCAACGCGTTCGCATCGAGAACGGCCAACAATTCCGGAACACCCGCTTCTCCATCAGGACCGGCGGCGAACCGCTGAATGTTGTCTTCGAGCCCCGCAGCAAATGGGTCCTCAACGGAATCCTGGTATGGGACAAGGTCGACGACGCGCGCGTTTCATCGATGATTAAAACAATGGAGGAGCAGGTCTATAGCCTGCCGCCGGAAGAATGGGCGCAATGGAAGCAGGACCCGCTGCCACGCGCCGCGCCCATGCCCGAGGAGGCGTTGGCCGACGAGGATCGCTCGCGCGGCTTTGTGATCTTTCGCAAGCCGTGGCCCGAATGCGTCTATCCCAACACGACCCCGTATCCCCACGAACTGCATCAGACGCTTCGGATCTTCGTCTCGCCCGGCGAATACGAACCGCTGACGTTCGAGGTCCGCGCCTTGCGCGCCTTGGCTAATGTGCGGGTCGCGGCCGAAGGCATCGGGCCGATTTCGTCTGGGACCATCGACGTTCGTCATGTTCGTTATATGAAGGCGCGGCCCAATTACGATGAGCATTACTCGTGGCACATTGTCCCTGACGTCCTGGAGCATTTCGATGCGATCGATCTGCCTGCCGACGAGACGCATCGCTTCTGGCTGACCGTTCGCGCGCCGGAAGACGCCGCGCCGGGGCTTTACTCGGGATACGTGGACTTCGCATGCCAAGACGGTCACGGCAAAGATATCAGCGTTCGCATTCCGGTCGAACTGCGCATCCTCGACATCCAACTCCGCGAAGACCCTGACAAGATCTATGGGATATACTACGATGACCCGATCGACCAGTGGGTCAACGCTCAAGACGCCGTCTCCAAAGAGTATTTCTGGAGGAAGTCGGAGATGGAGCACGCCGACATGGCCGCTCACGGGATTCGCAATGTCACTCTGGACTCGTGGGTCGCCCCCGAAGACAAAGACGGACATTTCAAGGCCGACTGGACCGCGCTGGATGCGAAGATCCAACTGGCACGGAAGTATGATTTCCGCCCGCCGTTCGTCCTGAATCTGAGCACGGAACGCGTCTATAAGAAATACATGAACGAGGAATATGGCAACCACCTGGCGAAAGTCCGCATGCCGCCACAAGCCTTTTTCGATGAGATGACGCGTCTGACGGCTTTTGTCGAATCGGAGCGAGTTCAGCATGGCTGGCCGGAGTTCCTTTACTATCCCATCGACGAGCCGGGGCAATCCGACGTCGCCATTCAATTCATGGCCAAATTGCTGAAGGCGGTGCGCAAGGCCGGCGTCAAGACGTATGTGACCGCCGACCCGACCAACGAGAACTTCGAGCCGCTGCGCCCCTTCGTCGATGTGTGGTGCACGCAGCCCTTCTCGCCTGACCGCGAAACCATTATGAAAGACATACAGGCGCGCGGGGTGCAGTACTGGTGCTATCCCAACCACGTCAGCGGCGAAAACGACCATACGCCGGTGGCCGGCGCGCGCATGACCTTCGGGTTTGGCTTCTGGCGCTCCGGCTTCAAGGCGCTGATCCCCTGGATTTACTCCGCCAGCGATGGCGATCCATTCAACTACCTCGACGGCCCAATGATGGACTTCCTCAACCGCCACGAGGACGACGGCGCGCCCGTTCCCGTCGCCCTGTGGGAAGCCTATCGCGAAGGGTATGATGACTATCGTTATGTCTACACGTTGGAGAGTATGATCGCGGAAGCCCGCGCCGCCGGAGGCGCCGAAGCCGCGGACCAGGCCGAACGGGAACTCCGATCTGCCTGGAACGCCGTTGCGGTCCAGGAGAAGTACAAGTACGACCTCCCCTGGGCGCCGGAGGAATTCGATGTCTACCGTTGGCTCATCGCGCGGGCGATCCTGCGGCTTCAGGAATCCGCTTCAACTGATCCATAGACTCACTGCATCGCCATCGTTCGACGACGAAAGGAGGCCTCGCCATGTGTGAAGCTACGATGAGGATGCTTTTCCTGTTTCAAAACGCGTTGGCGGCGGCGCCGATGGCTGTCTCCTTCGCGCTGGCCGGAAACGCGCCCGGCGCGGGAGGCTTTCACCTTTCCTACCGGGCAGGCGCGCCAGACGCCGCGGGCAAGCACCTGGGCGGCACCGAGATCATCCACCTCGCGGCGCACGGCGGCAAACTCTACGCGGCCACGGGAATGTGGATGGATGAACCCGGCGCCGATCCCAAGCCCGGGCCTCAGGTTCTGTCGTTGGATCAGCCCGGCGACGCCTGGCGCCTGGACCACGAGTTCAGCCTCGCCACGCTTCGCATCACCGCCCTGGCCTCGGTGTCCTTTGCGACCGATGGCGCGGGCCGCCCGCTGGAGAGGCCGGTCTCCCTCCTCCTGGCCGCGCCGACGGGCCGGGTCGCCGAGGCGACCGTGCATGCGCGCGACGATGCCTCAGGCGCGTGGATGGCGACCTCGCTATCGGCTCAGGTCGGCCCCGTGGAGGTCCGCTCTCTGTTCGTTCACCGCGATCGCGCCACCGGGGTGGATCGCATCCTGGCGGGCTGCTCGCCGGCCGGCATCGTCAGCGGCGTCTACGATCCGTCCGCCCCGGGCAGGATTCGATGGGAGAAAGAGGCGGAGTATCGCCAGGAGAAGAAGCGCGTGATGTCCATCGCGGAGTGCGATGGCGTCGTGCACGCGGCCATCGCCGATTCGCTGTATCGCCGGATCGACGGGCCGGCGCCGCGATGGGAGAAGGTCTACACGTCCAGCGCGCCCGTCGCCAACCCCAAGAACAGCGGATTGCGCGCGCTGACGGCGATTCCCAACCCCTCCGGCAAGGGCCAGGTTCTGCTGGCGGCGCTGGAGGGGGAGCACGGGCGTGTCTTGCGCCTCGATCCCGCCGACGGCTACAAGGAGCGCATCGAACTGGACGTGAACGAGTTTCTCCACACGCAATGGAACGTTCCCGTCCGGTACAGCATCACTGCTTACAATGACATGCTTCCCGTAGTCGTTCCCGGAACGGACGAAGCCGTGCGCCTGCTGGGCATCGAAGCGTACACGGGCCCCAGCGTCCGCGCGCGCCCGCATCTGCAAGGGTGGGAAGGCGGCGCCTGGTATCTGATCCGCCACACCGACGGGCGCTACGAACTGCGCCAGATCGCCGATCCTTCGCTCCGCCCGGCGCCGCTGCTCATATCTACGCGAACCATTGCCGTTTCGCCGTTCCCCGGCGATGCCGGCAAAGTCCTCTATCTTGGCGGCTACGACGCCAACTTCATTCCCGCGCACAATACCGCCTGGATCTTCCGCGCCGATCTGGACGCGATCGTTGGCGGCCCGTGATTGCCGGTCTTGTCGGGGAATGCCCGTTATTGATCCTTGAAAGTCCACCCCCGGGCCGCGCATATAGGTGCGGACCTTTGTCCCTTCGATCGCCCGACAGGAGACCTGCGCATGAACGCCACGAAGACCTCGAACGATAGATCCAGTTGGTCCTTCAGCAAGGAAAGCGACGCCTTTTTCCTTCACACCACCGAGCCGCCGCGCGATTGGCAGAACGTTCATTACACCGAGCAGGGAGTGCGGGGGTACTACTCCATCGTCAACTTCACCGGCGGCGGGCCAGTCTTCGTCCGCGACGAGGATGGGAAC
>JAPLSS010000722.1 GCA_026398515.1 Candidatus Sumerlaeota bacterium
AGAAGCGCTCCCGCCAACGTCGGGAACGGCTTCAACCGGTCATCCAGCAACGCCATGCCAAGGGCGACGATCCAAATCGGCCACAGGTAATTCATCAACATCACCTGGGCCACGTCGCGATCCGGCGCCATCCCAACGGCCCACGCCAGAATGACCGTATACAGCGCCACCCCAAAGAAGCCCGCGACCATCACCCGCCGAGGCAACAGGACAAGATCGGACAGCGGCTTCCGACGCGCCAATTGCAGGAAGATGACCGTCACGACGCCCGTGGCGGCCATCAGGGCCACGTACGGCATCGCGCCCAGCGCGCGCGAGCCGCACGCGTAGCACACGCCGCTGAAGCACCACAGCACGATCGACCCCACGCCGCCGGCCGTGGCCAGGGCCCTGGAGGTTCCGCGAACGGCGGCTTCTTCTTTGTTTTCCACGCCCACGGCGAAGGCGTCCTGCTCTTGCGGGAATTCGGCGGCATGGAGTCCCGCCGTCAGGAAGCCGTCACTGCGAATCTTCGCGTTTCTTGCGCCACTGGGCGAAAAACGCGGACAACAGCGCCGAGGCGGCTTCGGCCTCGACGCCGCCGAGGACTTCGACGCGATGGTTGAACGTCGGCACGTCGAGCGTTCGGCAATGGGTTTCCACCGCCCCAGCCTTACGGTTCGCCGCGCCGTAAACCAACCGCCGAATGCGCGCCATGACCGCCGCCCCCGCGCACATCGGGCACGGCTCCAGCGTCACATACAGATCGCAGCCGTCCAGCCGCCAGTCGCCCAAGCGCTCCCCGGCGGCGCGCAACGCCAGGATCTCGGCGTGCGCCGTGGGGTCGGCGCGCCGCTGCCGCTCGTCATGCGCGCGCGCCAGCAACTCCTCGCCCCGCGCCACCACGGCGCCGACCGGGGCCTCGCCGCCGCGCGCCGCGCCGGCCGCCTCCTCCAGCGCCAAACGCATCCAGCGGATGTCGGAGTCTGAAATAGACATGGGGCCCGTATACCCTGAGCGGCATGGGGGAACAATGCAAATGTGGAGAGGGCCGGGCGTGCTTTGTGGCGCAGGCTTTCCAGCCTGTGAAGCGGAAAACAACTCCAAGTGCCCGGAATCACAGGCTGGAAAGCCTGCGCCACGAAGCCCGCGCCAAGAATCCTGTTGAATTGAAAGGCCGAACATGCCACACATTCTCGGGGTGTCCAATTCCAAACCCCGCCCGAGACCCGCATGCGCGTGATCCGCTTTCTTGCTTTCGTGGCCGTGGCGTGTCTGCTGGCGAAGCGGCCGGACCCGGCCCCGGCGGCGTGGGAGCTCCCGGCCCCGATCCGCGATCGGGTCCCCCAGCAGTATCGCCTCCCGGCAAGCAAGCCGACGACCCTGGCGGGGCCGCCGCCGGGCTCCCAGCTGCTGTACAACCCGTTGTTGCGCGTCAACTACGATGGGTCGGGGCGCAAGATCCTCGCCGCGTGCGGGGCCTTCTCTCTTTCCGAGGAAGACTTGATGCTGCACCTCATGCTGAAACGCGACGACAAGCCGGAGGCCTACTACCTCCTCCAGCAGGAGTCGCTTCCGGACATGCGCGCGCCCGCCGAGGTCGAGCTGAAAAAGCGAATCATGGACTACTTTTACACCCAAACGGTGGCCGCGCGCATGGGGCCGCGCGCCGAGCCGACGGAGGGGTTTGACGCCTTGCGCCTGCGCGAACTCTTGTATCCCATCTATGAGTTCGTCTGGACCCAGAACGTCATTCGCTCGAAGGTCTCCGTTTCGAAAAACGAAGAGCAGTTTTACTACCGGAATCACCCCGAGGAGTTTGTCACCCCGCGCACCGCGACCGCGCGCTATATCCTGCGCCGCCTCGCGCCCGACGCGCCGGAAGACCAGAAGCGCGCCGAGCGGGATTTGATGGAGACGTTGGCGAAGAACCTGAAAGACCATCCGCAACTGTTCGAGGCGGTGGCGCGCCAGTATTCGCAGGCGCCGAACGCCGAGGCGGGCGGGCGAGTGGGGCCGTTCACCAGCGGCTTCCTGTTCGACCGGTTCGCGGAAACCGCGTTCGATCTCCAGCCCGACGAGGTCAGCGACGTCATCGAAGGCCCCGACGGCCTGTGCCTGATTCAGCTGATCCAGCAGACGTTCCCCGCGCCGATTCCGTTCGACCAAGCCGAGGCCAAGGCGCGCTCCGCCCTGGTGGTCCAACGCGTCAAGGCCCAATTCGATTACGAACTCGGGCTCCTCCGGGAGGAGACGCATCCGGAAGTCCGCACCATGACGTGGACCCACCTGACGGACGAGGACTACGTGGTCCGCGTCGGCGATTTCAAGGTGACGAAAGCGGAGTTCTGGCAACTGTATCCCAACATCATCGCCGAGGACGGCGCCCCCCAATTGGGCGAAATCGGCGCGCACGCGGAACGGCTCCTGGCGGACGAGTTGATTCGCCAGGATCTGGAGCATCGGCGCCTGGACGACGATCCGCGGATTGTCCGCGCCCGCCAGATGGCTCTGGCCCTCTGGCAGACGCAGCGGGCCGAGCTCCAATACGCGCAGGAGCATTGGCGCGGCGTGCCTGTGGACGCGACCTCGCCGCCGGCCGATCTTTACGCCAAGCCTCGCAAGCGGCTGTTTCGCATCGTTGGGGCCGTGGAAACCCCCAGCCGCTTCGACGCCAACACGCTGGAGCGGCTGCGGGCGCAATTGCCGTTGGTCATGCAGGACTATGTCGACCAAGCCATGGCCGGCGGGCCGGACAGCCGTCCCGCGGAAAAGGCCGGCGAGGCGCCCGA
>JAPLSS010000741.1 GCA_026398515.1 Candidatus Sumerlaeota bacterium
AACGAAGCGTTCGCCGTACGTATGGAGCCAGAGCAAGCGGGCACCGGCGTCGCGGACCTTCCCAAACAATCTCCCATCCTTTGTGATAGGCGCCCGTAGTTCGCACGTCTCCAGTTCCTTTGCATACCGCGCCGTGAAGGCCGGCTGCGCCAGCGCGCCGTAGATGTAAGCCAGAAGATCCTCTGGCGTGACCGTGCGCTTGTATGCCGCGCCGAGCAGGTCGAGGAGACCGGGAACAATGTTGGCAGCTTCGCCGTCGGGATCGCGGTAGAGGGGAACGATGTCCTTCGCGCCACGGCCGCAGAAACAGTGAAGGTCCGGGATCTGGCAGCAAGCGGTTAGGCTAGGCCCCGCTGACAAGGCCTGAGTGAAGGCTGTCGCCAAGTACGCTTGGCGGGAGCCGAAAGTGCGCCAGAGCGTCGGACGCAGGAAGTCGCCCAGACGGTTATCGGCGAGCGCCCATTGCCGGTCGAATGACCGAAACCCATATCGCTCGATGCGCGGAAGAGGCGCGTCCTTCGGTAGGGCGATCAACGGTTTCTCGGCATGCCCATTTGGCGGAGCCGAAGGGCACGGCGAGTTGATTTTCCTGTCGCGGGTCTCTTTGAAGAACTCAGCCTGTCGGTTTGACCTCAGCAACGCGCGCCAACGCTCTTTCAGTGTATCGGGGTCGACGGCAATCGGCCATGTCCGCTTGAACTGCGCTCCAGAATGCTGCCACGGCATCAGATCGGTCAGCAGCGGCCAGTCGAAATACACGCCCTTGCCCGCCGGGCGGAAAGGCGCCTGCCAGTCCGCGGGGCAGTCCAGCCACCTACGCGAGGCAAAATCGCCGATTGCCTCTAATGCCTTCAGTTTGTCGTCTCGTGTGCCTTCGATACGAGTGTAATGAACCTGAGCGGGCTTCTCCTTTTTCGCCCTGCCCGCTCGGACGGCCACGGCAATGGCCACGGGGGTCTGGATGGAAAAAACGTTATCGCTCTTGCGCGTGCCGCGCCCCTCGCCGCCAAGGTCGAGAATCCAGACTTCGTCGCACAGGCGGCGCAAGTGTTCGCGCATTCCACAAAAAGCGTCGCCGTCGAGGTAACTTGACGCGCTGATGAAACTGACGATGCCGGGGCCTTGGGCTGTCTCATGTTCAAAGACTTTCCATAGCGCCCAACGCCAGAAATACACGTAGAGGTTGTAGAGGTTCTTAACGTGGACGCCGTGCCCCGCAGCGACTGCTGGGTCGAGAAAGTCGCGAAAGATCGAGTCGCCGCCACGCTGGTCGTCACCCCAGCGCACCCAACCGCCCGTCCGGGCCACGTTCTGGATCTTTCTCTTGCCTGTTGTGGGCGTTTCCTCGTCGTCTTCGGCGTATTCCACCGCTTCGTGACGGTCGTAAGGGGGGTTGCCCAAACAGACGATGACCGGAACGTGGCTCTTGACCCGGGTGGCCCGGGCGTGCTGATCGGCAATTGGCTTCAGAAACAGCGCCAGCGTCGGTGGGGGTTCGGCGTGGGGGCTTTCAAGCGTGTCGGTCAAGTAGATGTGCGTGCCGTCCTTAGGCAAGGCCGCGCCACGGTCGCGCAGAGCGCGGCTGACACGCAGTTCGGTAACGGCGTAAGGACCGACCATCAGTTCGAAACCGTTGAGGTTCTTCGCGAGTTCCGTTGCCTGTCCCGCAACGGCGCCTTCACCCTGTTCGGCCTCGACCCGGCCCAGCGCGTGTTCGATGACGCCCAGGAGGTAGGTGCCGGTGCCGGCGGCAGGATCGAGGGTGACGACGCCGGGATCGGCAAATCCCAGCGGCTTGTTCAAGCGGTTGGCCAGCAGGTCGTCAATCAGGCGCGTCTGGCAGCGTACAACTTCGATGGGGGTATAGTAGGCGCCCGCGTCTTTGCGCAGTTTCGGGTCGTAGGCAGCGAGGAAATCCTCATAGAAATAAAGCCACCGGTCTTGGGGGCCGGCCAGCGTCGCTGGAGAAACGGCCGCAATGACCCGTTCCAACAGAGCGATCGAGGCGCCCAATTCGGGCTTCACCTGGAAGTCTGTCAGGAACATCAATGTCCGAGCCAGCAGCGAATGCTGACTGTCCAGCGCCAGGTATGCGTTGTAGGCGCAAAAAGGGTCGCTGGCTCCTTCGGCGCGGCCCAACAACAGCCCGAACGCGACGGTCTGGGCGTAGCCATCCGCAAACTGCGCGTTTGGAGCGTCTCCGAAGAGCGACCGCCGCCAATCGTTTGCCAGTTGAACCAGAGGCGAATCGGGGCGTTCCAGCGCGTCGATCACGTCGTCGCGCAGCATCCGGCAAAGCGGGGCCAGGAGTGCGGCAAAGCCCTTGAGATCGATCTTGCCCTTGCGGTCGGTGGGGATGATCGGATGCCAGGAAAGGAAATCGCGCAGCAGACGTTCAATCGCGACGGCATCTTCCGGGCCGACGGACTTCTTGCCATCGGCGGCCACATTGCCGGCGAGGCGGACGATCTTCCCCACCAGTTCGCCGTTGCGATAGAGCGCCCATTCGTTGCCGTCGCAATACAAGAGGTTGGGGAGCGCCTGGAACCGCTTCCACTGGTCGCGATTGTGGCCGGTGAACCGCCTGGGGTCCGCGCCGACACCCGGGGCTTTGAGCTCGACGTAGCCGGCCAGCAGTTGATTGAGGTGCGCGGCATAGTCGGGACGTCCCAGGCGGTTAGGCAGTGTCGCCTCGCCCGCGCAAACGACATTCCAGCCGAGGGCGCGGGCCACGTCGGCCATGAGGTTCTCGAGGGGCCCTCGAAGCTGGTCTTCCGGCTCGCCCGCCGTCACCTGCGACATCTTGGCTGTGACGGCGGCAGCGAAGTCTTGCAGAGCGGTCAGCACGCTCTTACTATCATCCATATCGACAGTATCCTGAACACAGGAACTCGTACAAAAGGAAGAAGGGGACCCACATTCTCACTGGCGCTTCTTGTACATCTCATGAGAAGTCCTTGTCAAGAGAAGCGGGCGAAAACCTCGCGAAGGCGCTTGGCGGGCAATTTCTCAGTCAACTGCATGGCGTCGCTCTTGAGGGGAACTCGTTTAGGGAAGGACATCTCCATAAAACGCAAGGCAGTTCGCTCGGCCGTTCTGCGGTTCGCCGAGGGACCGTTGCGCAAGGCGATGGGGTGGGGCGAGGGGCCGCTGGAGGCGGTCGCGCCGAGCGGCGGCGAGCGCCCACTGAGGAGCGGTTCCTGCATGAGGCGCACTCCCTGTTTCATTGCAACGCTCTGGATTGCCCTGGCATCCGCCGCTATGGCCGCGCCTTCTCGCTCCACTCCTCCCGCCCGCATCGAATGGAATCCGCAGACGCGCGCGCTGGTCGCGCCGGGCGGGGGCTACGCCCGCATGATTCGCCTGCAAAACGGCGACATCCTCTGCGGCTATGCCCGGCAAGGGAAGATTTACGTCTCGACCAGCCGCGACAACGGCAAGACGTGGGCCGACGAGGCGTTCGTTTGCGGTTCGCCCTTTGGCGCCGCGGCCAACGC
>JAPLSS010000254.1 GCA_026398515.1 Candidatus Sumerlaeota bacterium
CGCGCGAAGAGCGATCTGTCCGAGGCACTGAAGCATGAAATCGCCAGTTCCCCTCTGCTCGCCGCCAAGGAACGACTCATCGGGAATATCCTCTTGCTGGAGAAGAATCCAGCCGAGGCCGCGGCGGCGTTCGATCGCGCAGCCGCCCAGCTGCAAGAGGCGAAGCGCTATCGCGCCATGGAGCTCGATTTGCGGCGCGCGGCCGAAGCCTATCGCCAAGCGGGCGACGCGGAACGCGCGGATGAGCGGCTGATGCGCGCCAACAGGAGCCTAACGGCCCAAGGGCAGGAGCCGCAATGACGTCTCGGAATCTCTACAAACAATGGATTTTACAAGCCTTATGAAAACGTGGCCTGAACAGCGAAACCTGCAACCGGATTCAAGCCGCCCTCGACGAAGCCCAGGCCATGGGCTACGAGGCCTATAGAAAGAGACTGATCGAAACCGGCCGATACCGCGGCGCGGAACAGGACAAGTGGCCGGATTTGCGCGAGAAAATGCGAAAGGAAAAGGACGCGGCCCGCGCCGGCAAGGAAAAGAAGAGCGGCGCCGATGACCGGGCCCGTCGATCGGCGTGACATTGGTTCGGACTCGGCCAACTCAGGAAGGAGGAGCGCTGGCGGGCCGGGAAGCGGATGGCGCCGATTCGGGCGAGAACGACGCGCCGGACGCCGTTGCGCCGCTCTCCGCGCCTGGAAAGGTTGGCGGGGTCTTCTGCGGATGGGCTGGCAGTGAGGGGAATCGCTGGAGATTGCTTCTCCATGCTTCCCGCAGCGTTTGCTGGCGTGGGGTCAAGAGCCTCCCGGCCTTCTGCCAAGACTCGAACTCCGCGACGTCATTTCGCCAGATCTTGCGCTGCCAATTGCGCATCTGCGACTCATCCGGTACGAAGTCCATCGTCTTAAGGGTTTTTGCGGCGCGGAGCATCCGCAAAGGCCCTGTTGAACTGAGCCGCGTCGCGTCGGGTTGGGCCATAGCATGGCGCCCGCAGCCTATGACGAAGCGGGCGTGAGGGTGTTGCTCGGGCAGGCCGCAGGAGCGGAAGACGATGGGCAGGAGCGACAGACGGACATTCTCGCCGGCCTGGGCCTTCAGAGTGCCGGAGGCGGCGTGCAGTCCGCCGGCGACTCGGCCTTGCGCGGTCAACTCCCTGAGCAAGTCCTTGATCTCATCGGGCAGCTGGGCCAGGCCGCGGGCGGTCGCTCCGTCGCCGGGGAACTTGTAGTCGATCCACAGGACCCGGAGCATCTTCGGAAGATGGGACTTGCCGCTGCCGTAGAAGCCGCTGATCCAGACGGCGGGCTGCTCGGGACGGCCCAGACTGGACAGGAAGGAATGCAGGATTCGGCCCAGGCCACAGGCGTATTGGCCATCGCAGACAAAGGTCTCGATCTCGTAGCGCAGGGTGCGCAATTCGTCGGCGGACTCGGTGTCTTTGACGACGGCCACGCCATTGTTGAGGATTTCGCGCTCCAGCGGGTCCTTCTCGAAGATTTCGCGGTTCTTCATGCTGGGGGTGCTCCGTAATGAGCGGTGATGGGGACGGCCAGATAGTCCCAGCCGTCCCGCGCGTCGAGGAGGCGGTAGTTGTTGTTCTCGCACTCGCCGGGGAAAAAGACGAGGAGACGGCCCCGGATGTCGGCGGCGGCCTCCTTGACGATGTCGGAGACGTGCAGGAAGCCAACGAGGCTGGCCGCGCCGAGGAGGGCGACGACCGTGTTGCTGTCAACGCCCTCGGCGGTCAGGGCGGAGCGGACGGCGGCGATCACGTGCTGGCGGACTCGAGAATGACGGGCGCGGTCATTCGCAGCAGAGGATCGCGGGCCAGGGCGCAGAAGAGCGCGAGGATGGGGCAGCCGTCGGGACAGGCCTGCCAGAGGCTCCGAAGAACTCGGAACAGGGGACTCCGGGGATTCAGCGCATAGAGTTCGCTGAGGCGCTGAAACGTGAGGCGGCGTGTGGCCCCGGTGCGTTTGCCCAACGCGTTGTCAGCGATCACCAAGGCCCTGTAGTCAGCCAGGGTGGCGCCGGCGGGGGCGGCAGCCAGCAGGCCCTGCAGCTCGCGGAACATAATCGTCCGGCTGGTGCGTGTCGCCCTGTCGCCGAACCGAAATCCAAACCGTTCCAAGGCCGGAGCGCCTGTCAGAAAATCACTCATCGCTTCGCGGACCTGATCTCTGGGAAATGAAAGGCTGCTGGAACAAGGTTGTTTGAACCATGGCGCCTTTGTCAATGCTGGGGTTCGGCGGCAGGTGCCCGAAGCGCAACTGTCCAATTTCCGCAATCGCACATTTTCGGAAATCCGGGCTGGCCAAAGTAGGGCTGGATGAAGCCTCCACGAGTTCCCCGACTTGGTCACTCCGCCCGCAGCGCAGCGATCGGGGCGAGGCGGGCCGCTTGATGGGCGGGATAGAGGCCGAAAACGATCCCCAGGCCGACGGAGAACGACGCGGCGGCGAGGGCTGCGCGCCAGGAGAGGACGGCGTCCCATTGGGTGAATCGCGCAAGGATCAGCGCCGCGGCGATTCCGGCGAGAATCCCCAAGGCGCCCCCGGCCCCGCACAACGCGACCGCCTCCAGAAGAAACTGATTCCGAATGTCACGCCGACGCGCGCCCAGGGCGCGCCGCAGGCCGATCTCTTGCGTGCGCTCCCGCACGGACATCAGCATGACGGCGAGGATCCCCACGCCGCCGGCCAGAAGGGAGATGCCCGCGACGCTGCCGACGAGGAGGCCCAGGGAATGGGCCGTCTCGCGTTCGGCGGCCAGGAGGCCGGCCTGGTTGTCGATGGTGAAGTCATCGGCTCGCTCTCCCAGGCGATGTCGGATTCGCAGCAGCGCGCGAATCTCCTCCTCCGCGCGACCCGACAGATCGCCGTCCGCCGCCTGGGCATAGATGGTCTGGATGTAGGGCACGTTCAGCAGACGGCGCATGGCGGTCTCCAGCGGCACGATGACCACGTCGTCCTGGTCGGCGCCGTTGGGGTCCATGCCTTTCGGGGCGGCGACGCCGATGGTCTCGAACAACACGTGTTCGATGCGGATGGATTGGCCGATGGGGTCGGCGTCGCCGAACAGGTTGCGGACCACCGTCGGCCCGAGGATGGCCACGCGCCGGCGTCCGCGGCACTCCTCGGGGTCGAAGGCGCGACCGGCCGCCACCGCGATGTTGCGGACCTGAAGACCGTCCGGCGACATGCCCGCCACGTTGGAACTCGCCGTGGAGTTCTCCCAGTGAATGGCCATCTTCTTCCCGGTCGAGGGCGACGCCACGACCACCGAAGGACACTCGCGCGCGATGGCCGCCGCGTCGGCGGGGACCAGCGTCGTCACGGTCGCGACGAGCCGTTTGCGTCCCGCGATCAGCCGGGTCTGGCCGGCGCTCACCACGATCAGGTTCGTGCCCAGGGCCCGGATGCGCTCGACGATGCGCTTCTCCGCCCCGCGGCCCAGCGACACCATCAGGATGACGGCGGCGATCCCCATGACGATGCCCAGGACGCTGAGTGCGGTGCGCAGCGGATGCGCGGCCAGGATTTCCACCGACAACAGGGCGTTGCGTCGCAGGTTCATCGCAGTGTGGCGGCGGGCTGCAGCCGCGCGGCGCGGCGGGCGGGTTGAACGCCGAAGACTAGACCCGCCACTATGGCGAATCCAACGGAGACGGCGAACGGCTCCCACGACACGACCACGGGCGTCGTCTTCGATCGCGCGACCCACTCGCAGACGCCCCACCCAATGGCGCCGCCGAGCAGCATCCCGATGAATGTAACCGTCAGCGATTCGACGTCCTCGAAATCCCGCGCGCGGCTTCGGCGACTTCCTGGGCTGTGACGATCGAAAAATCGTCCACCTCGGGCGCCGTGATGTGATGCCGCTCGTGCAGGAGGCCGCGGATTTCCTCGGCGATCGCCGGCACGCTCCGCACGTCCGGCACGCGCACCCGGATGTAGGTCAGGTAATCTTGATTGAACACGCGGCGCATCCCCGTGGTCAGGGGGATGACCGCCCGGTTGTTCTCGTCGTCGCCCCCGGGGCTGACGTCGTGATGGACGAGGACTCCCTTGACCCGGAACTTGCTCGGGCCGATCAGGATTTCCTCGCCCAGCGGGTCCTGATCACCGAAGAGCGTTTTCGCCAGCCGCGTTCCGAGCACGCAGACATGAGCCATCGTCGCCAGGTCCTCGGCATTGATGCCCTCGCCGCGTTCGGCCGGCCACGGCATCGCCTCGTGCCAGTCGGCGTCGACGGCAAACACGTCGCCCTCGCACGAGACGTCGCCGGCCTTCATCGGCAAGTTGTGCTTCTGGGCCACCGACGTGACGATGTCCCACCCTTTGATCGACGCGCGGATGGCGTCGGCGTCGCTCATCTTCAACGTGACCACCCCCGCCTGCGGCTTCGTGTAACCGTGTCCGCCGCCGGCGTTGATCTTGATGAGGTGCTCGCCGAACGAGTTGACCCGGCTCATGACCTGCCGCTCGCTCCCCTTGCCAATTGCCATGATGACCATTAGCGAGGCGATGCCGACGATGGTTCCGGCCATCATGAGAAACGTCCGCAGTTTCTGCGCCGCCATCATTTCGAACGCTTCGCGCAGGTTCTTGACCGCTTTCATCGGATTGCCTCCTATGGACAATGCATCCGAACGACCGTCGGAGTTCTCGAAAAGGCCAGGCGGCGCGGGATTCGCCGCCTTACGCGCGCGCCTCCTGCAATTCCGCCTCGGCGTTGCGCGGAGTCGGCACGGCGCGGTCCTCGGCGATCCGGCCGTAGCGCAGCACGAGGATGCGCTGGGCGTGTTCGGCCACGCGCTCGTCGTGCGTCACCAGGATCAGGGTCCGTTTGGCCCGATTCAGCCGCTGAAACACGGCGAGGACTTCCAGGCCGCTCGTCCGGTCGAGGTTCCCGGTGGGTTCGTCGGCCAGGAGGACCTGAGGATTGTTCACCAGCGCCCGGGCGATGGCCACGCGCTGCTGCTGGCCGCCGGAGAGCGCCGTCGGCCGGTAGCGCAGGCGATCCGCCAGCCCGACGTCGGCCAGGGCGGCTTCGGCGCGCTGCTGGGCGTCGTCGGGGTATTCCTCGGCATAGATCAGGGGCAGCATCACGTTGCGCAGCGCCGTAGCACGCTCCAGCAGGTGAAATTGCTGGAAGACAAAACCGATCTTGCGGTTCCGAAGTACGGACAAGGCGTCGTCGTCCATCTTCGCGACGTCCTCTCCGTCCAGGCGATAGCGTCCGGCGCTCGGCTTGTCCAGGCACCCGAGGATATTCATCAGAGTCGATTTCCCCGTGCCCGACCCGCCCATGATCGCCACGTACTCCCCGGGGCGGACATGGAACGAGACCCCCTTGAGAACCGGGGTGGCCACACCGCCGGTCTCGTACGTCTTCTCGATGGAGTCCAATTCGATCATTCGTTCCCCTCCTCATGGGGCGCGGGGCGAAGCCGCCGCGGCTTGCAGAAGCACGGAATCCCCTTCCGCCAGTCCGTCGGCGATCTCTACCCACTCGCCGTCCTTCCAGCCCACCTTGACTTCACGCGGGGTCGGGCGTCCGTCCACGACCACATCGACCCAGTTCCGGCCTTCCTGTCGCCGCAGCGCCTTGGAGGGGACCGCTAGCACGTTCTCGCGCAGGTCGAGGTAGAGCGTCACGCTGGCGGTCATTTCCGGCCGCAGCAAGTCCTCGTACGGCGAGACAATCGAGATCACGACATCATAATACACGACGTTGTCCTGAATCACGGCCTTCGGGTAGATCGCGGCGACCCGGCCCTCGAATTCTCTCCCCGCAAAGGCGTCGACCGTGAACGAAACCTTCTGCCCCACGCGCACCTTGCCGATGTCCACCTCGTCGACGTAGGCGTCCACCTGAAGCCGCGCCAGATCGACGATCGTCACGAACGTCGGCGCGTTCAGACCGGCGGCCACCGTTTCCCCCTCTTGCGTGGCGACAGCCCCAACGATGCCGTCGATCGGAGCGACGAGGGTCGCGTAGGACAGTTGCGCCT
>JAPLSS010000242.1 GCA_026398515.1 Candidatus Sumerlaeota bacterium
GCGGCCGCTGGGAGTTCCGGTCAACGTAACGCGCGGCGAGGTCACCGCCGAATTGCGCCATTGCTGGGGCTTGAACCCGATCCTGGAACCCAACACCGCGGAGAAGAACCGGGCCGACCACCGCCAGCACGCCATCGACGCGGCGGTCATCGCCCTGACGACCCCCAAGCACCTCCAGAACCTGGCGCGGCGCGAGGACTTCCGCCGCGGGCCGGACCATGGCTTCCCTCCCCCCTGGCCGACATTTCGCGAGGAACTCGGCGGCGTGATTCACCGCATCCTCGTCTCCCATCGCGTCGTCCGGAAGATCCGCGGCGAACTCCACAAAGACACGGCCTACGGCGCGATAGACGATAAGAAGGGAGAGTTCGTCTATCGGAAACGGCTGGACGCGGTCACCAGCGCCGAGACGATAGACGACATCCGGGATTGCGGGGTGCGTAAACTGGTCCAAGCGCGGCTGGTCTCGGTGGGCAATGACATGAAGGCGTTCCAGAAGTCCCTGAAGGAACAGCCGCTCTGTCTTCCCAACCGCAACGGCGCGCCGGTCCCTATCCACCGTGTGCGCCTCACGGAGCGGTTCCGGAATTTCGTGGCGGTTCTCGACGAAACCGGCACGCCGTACCGCTACTTGAAGCCGGAGTCGAACCATCACGTCTCCGTCTTCGAATACACGGACGAGAAGGGCCGGCTGAGACGCGAGGGTTGTGTCATGACCATGATCGACGCCGCCCGAATCGCGGCCGAAAACGGCAAACGCCGGAGAGAGAACAAGAAGCGGGGGAACAAGGAACTGCCCGACCTGCCGATCATCCGGCGGGAGCATCCAACGCGCCCGGAGGCCAAATTTCTGTACTCGCTATCCATCAACGAGATGGTGTTGCTCACTAGGCCTGAGCACGGCGAGGAACTATGCCGCGTTCAGACGATCTCGAGCAATGAAGAGAAAAAGACCATCGATATCCGTTTTCGCTTGCACACCGCAGCGCGGCTGGACGATCCCGCCACGTTGCGCAGGATTCGATCTCTCGACCCCCAAAAAGCAACGATTCGGAAAGTGACGATCGATCCAGTGGGCCGCCTGCATCTTGCTCACGACTGATCGCAGCGCTACATCTGCAAATAAGGTTTCAGACAAATATTACCCTCAAGCATGCGCGCGCCTCGCTCGAAAAGCTGAACTGGAGGCGCGCGCCATGAAACGAACCATCGAAGTCTCCGGCGTCGACACCGCCCTCGCGCTCCACGACCGCCAGATCGTGGCGCGGCGAAACGGCGAGACGATCGGCCGCTTCCCCGCCGAGGACGTCGGGCTGCTGATCGTCGACACCCCCACGGCCACCTACACCCACGGCGCGCTCGTCGGTCTTCTTCAGCAAGGCGCCATGGTCGTCCTCTGCGGCCCCAACCACCTTCCCGTCTCCATCGTGGCGCCGCTGGAAGCCAACACAATCCTCGCCGAACGCCTTCGAGCGCAGATCGAGTCGTCCGTCCCCACGCGCAAGAGCGCCTGGAAGGAAATCGTCCAAGCGAAAATCCGCCATCAGGCCGACATCCTCGAAGACGCCGAAGCGGCCGCCCACCTGCGCCGCCTCGCCGACCGTGTGCGTTCCGGCGACCCGGACAACGTCGAGGCGCAGGCGGCGCGCCTGTATTGGGCCTCCTGGCTGGGACCCGACGAATCCTTCCGCCGCTTCCGCGAAGGGCCGCCGCCGAACAACCTGTTGAATTATGGCTACATGGCGCTGCGCGCCTCGGTGGCGCGCGCCGTGTGCGGCGCCGGGTTGCACCCCGCACTGGGGCTCCAGCACGGCAATCGCTACGACGCCTTCGCCCTGGCCGATGACCTGATGGAGCCGTTGCGCCCCCTGGTGGACTGGAAGGTCCGCATCCTATGGCGACAGGGCGTGACCGAACTGGCGCGTGAATCGAAACAGGCGCTCCTGGAGATTCTGACGCACACGTGCGAAACCGACGGGCAGACCGGCCCGCTCCAAATCGCCCTGGAACGCCTGGCAGTTTCCCTGGTCGCCCGTCTCGAAGGCGGCGAGGGCCAACTGCGCATCCCCCGCATTCAGTGGCAGTCAATGGCGGAAGGGCCGGAATGACATGGAATGGAGCAAATGGCGAACCATGTGGGTCATCGTCATGTTCGACCTGCCCACCGACACGAAAGCCGCCCGGAAGCGCTACGCCCAGTTCCGCCAGGCGATGCTCAAGGATGGCTTTATGCGCATGCAGTACTCCGTCTACATGCGCCCCTGCCCCAGCGAGGAAAACGCCGAAGTTCACCACAAGCGTATCCAAGGCATGCTCCCGCCCGAAGGCGAGGTGCGCGTCCTGCACCTGACCGACAAGCAGTTCGAGCGGATGAAGGTGTACCTGGGAAAAATCGAGAAGAAGCCCGAAAAACAGATGGCCCAGCTGGAGTTTTTGTGACCTCCAACCGGGCCAAACCCCGCAAAACCAGCCGCCTACGGCCCTAATAGTGTAGCAAAGAGCGGTTCGCGGTCAACCCACAACCCGATCGACGTTGATCTGAACGAACGGCTGAGTGTAGCAAAGAGCGGTTCGCGGTCAACCCACAACAGTGCGGGTTGTGAGGGCGGTGGAATTGGAAGTGTAGCAAAGAGCGGTTCGCGGTCAACCCACAACATGGCGGGGCTTATGGGGGTCATTGCGGGGAGTGTAGCAAAGAGCGGTTCGCGGTCAACCCACAACTTCGTTGTGCATCCGGCGCAGCGCCGCCGCAGTGTAGCAAAGAGCGGTTCGCGGTCAACCCACAACAATCCTCGCGCACGATGCGATACATCATGTAGTGTAGCAAAGAGCGGTTCGCGGTCAACCCACAACTGAGATGTTCGAGGAATCTCACAAAAAGGAAGTGTAGCAAAGAGCGGTTCGCGGTCAACCCACAACGCACATCGAAAATGCGTGAGATACGCGGCTGCCTCGCATCGTCCTGTCTTCGTTGGGGGATAGTTGAGCCGGATCATCCAAGACAGGACGACGCGGGGGCTGTCGCGCGGTTTCGAGGCGGTTGTCGAAACCGGGAGGCAGCCCTCGCGCTCCCGGCGAGAAACCGATTAGGCCTCCAGCGCCGTCTTCTCCAACGCCAGCAGCCGGTCGCGCAGTTCGGCGGCGCGTTCGAATTCGAGGGCTTCGGCGGCGTGGAGCATCTCTTGGCGCAAGCGGGCGATTTCCTTGGGGAGGTCGTCGAAGCGGCGGTAGGCGGCGGGCGTCTCGTCGGCGGCGGGAATGGCGGCGTAGTCGGCTTCGTAGACCGTGTCGAGGATGGTGGTGATGGCCTTGCGGACGGATTCCGGCGTGATGCCGCGCTGTTTGTTGAACTCCTGTTGCAAGGCGCGACGGCGCGAGGTTTCGTCGAGGGTCGCGCGCATCGAGTTGGTCTCGGCGTCGGCGTAGAGGATGACCTGGCCGTTGACGTGGCGCGCCGCGCGGCCGCAGGTCTGGATGAGCGAGGTGCGCGAGCGCAGGAAGCCCTCCTTGTCGGCGTCGAGGATCGCCACCAGCGAGACCTCGGGCAGGTCCAGCCCCTCGCGCAGGAGGTTGACGCCGATCAACACGTCGAACTTGCCCAGCCGCAGGTCGCGCAGGATCACCGTGCGCTCGATGGTGTCGATGTCGGAGTGCAGGTATTTCACGCGCACGCCGAGCTCGCCGTAATACTCCGACAAATCCTCGGCCATGCGCTTGGTCAGGGTGGTGACCAGCACGCGTTCGTTGCGTTCGACGCGCCGGTGGATTTCCTCCAGCAGGTCCTCCACCTGGTTGATCGCCGGGCGCACCAGGATCTCCGGATCGATCAGGCCGGTCGGGCGGACGACCTGCTCGACGATGACGCCCTTGCTCTTCTCCAGTTCGAACTCGGCGGGCGTCGCCGAAACGTAAACAACCTGGTTCAGCCGTTGCTCAAACTCGTCGAATTTCAGTGGCCGGTTGTCGAGCGCCGAGGGGAGGCGGAACCCGAAATCGACCAGCGTTTGTTTGCGCGAGCGGTCGGCGTTGTACATGCCGCGGACCTGGGGGATGGTGACGTGGCTTTCGTCGACGAACAGCAGGAAATCGTTGGGGAAGAAGTCGACCAGGGTGAACGGCGGCGTGCCCGGCGCGCGCCCGTCGAGGTGGCGCGAATAGTTTTCGATGCCGGCGCAGCGCCCCATCTGGGGCATCATCTCCATGTCGTAGCGCGTGCGCTGCTCCAGGCGCTGCGCCTCGACCAGTTTGTTCTCGCCGCGCAATTCCTTGAGGCGCTCCTCGAGTTCGACGGCGATCCCTTGCAGCGCGGCTTCCAGCTTCGGCCGCGTCGTGACGTAGAAATTGGCGGGAAAGATCGCCGCCCGCCGCAACTTGCGCAGCCGCGTCCCCCTCAGCGCGTCGACCTCGCTGATGGATTCAACCTCGTCGCCGAAGAACTCGATGCGGATCGCCGCCTTGTCTTCGTAACTCGGATAGACGTCGACCACGTCGCCGCGCACGCGAAAGCAGCCGCGGAAGAACGCCACGTCGTTGCGCTCGTATTGGATTTCGACGAGGTGGCGCAGGAGTTCGTCGCGCTTCTGGCGCATCCCCTCCTGGAGGTAGATCACCATGCCGTGGAAGTCCTCGGGCGAGCCGATGCCGTAGATGCACGACACACTGGCCACGATGATCACGTCGCGCCGCTCCAACAGCGACTTGGTGGCCGACAGGCGCATCTTGTCGAGCTCCTCGTTGATCGAGGCGTCCTTCTCGATATAAAGGTCGCGGGAAGGAACGTAGGCTTCGGGCTGGTAATAATCGTAATAGCTCACGAAATACTCGACGGCGTTTTGCGGGAACAGTTCTTTGAACTCGCGATAGAGCTGCGCGGCCAGCGTCTTGTTGTGCGCCAGCACCAGCGTCGGGCGGTTCACGCGGGCGATGACGTTGGCCATGGTGAACGTCTTGCCCGACCCGGTCACCCCCAACAGCGTCTGAAACGGCAGCCCCTTCTCCAGGCCACTGACGAGCCGGTCGATGGCGTGCGGCTGGTCGCCTTGCAGCGAGAACTCGGTGACCAGCTCGAACGGCCCGAATTCGGGTTCAAATAGGGGTTTGGGCAAGGGTTGAGTCATTTTTCCGGCGCATTCCACTGCGGACGAAACGTTAGCGCAATACTCTTGCTGACGCAAGGGGGCCAAGGCGTGCACCTCCGGAAGTCAACACGCGCTTCTTCCAGGCGCGTGTTCGGGGCGCGCCTTGACGTTCTACATGAGAACGGTGTATGTAGTTCCATGCTGGGAACACCGAAGGGAGAGCAAGGCATGCCAAGCAGTTCAAACGCAGCCGCGCCCGTCAGAGCGAAGCGACCGCCCAAGAAGCTGCCTCGCGAGAAGAACGAGCGCGTGGAATCCATTCTCGCTGAGATCGGTCAGGCCTCCCTGCTTGTCGCCGAATTAGAAGAGCGACTGGATTCGCTGCTCGCCGAATCGCCGGAAGCCGCGGTTTCTCCTCGGGAAGAACGGACTCGTTTGCAGCCTGGCGAGGCGAAGCGTCTGCTGAGGTTCGGCGTGCTTTTCGAGAAAACCGCGGACATCTTCGGGGGGGCTGACAAGGCTCGGCGGTGGCTGCGGGCGCCGAATCGGGCGTTGGGCGGCAAGTCCCCCATGGACCTCACCGGCACGTCCGCCGGGATCAAGGAAGTCGAACGCCTGTTGGGCCGAATTGAATACGGAGTGTATTCATGACGATCGCCGTCTGGCGCATCGTACCGGCCGCCCGCGCCTCGGAGACCTTCAGCGGCGAAGGCGCCTGCCTGTACGGAGGGCGCTGGAACCATCCGGGAACTCCGATAGTCTATACTCCAGCGTCGCTGGCGCTAGCGGCGCTCGAGACCCTGGTTCATGCCACGCTTTCCGATCTGTTGGCGTCTTTTGTTTGCGTTCGCGCAGAGTTCGACGATTCCCTGCTTCAAACACTGGATCCCTCTCTTCTGAAGTCCGGCTGGGACGCATATCCGGCTCACAAACAGACAATGGATATCGGGGCGCGATGGGCGCGCCGGATGGACTCTGCTGTCCTAGCCGTTCCCAGCGTTGTGATTCCGCGGGAGAGCAATTACCTGCTGAACCCTCTTCATCCGGACTATCCGAGGATTCGGATTGGCGAAGCAGAAGAGCTGAGAATCGATCCTCGCCTAGTCCGACTAATCTAAACCTCAGCCATGAATCATTGGCGGCGCTCGAGCCTAACAAGGCAATGGGGCCGAACGGATGCTCGTCCTTACAGCGATGGTCCTGTCGATGGAGGTTCTTTGCTGAACAGTCACCGATGAGCCGGCCAAAGACGCGGACGATCGCCTTCACGCCGCCTCGCGGCGGTCGCGGAGGGCGCCGGCGATCTCTAACGCATAGCCGGCCAGCGCCGTCAGCAGCCCATAGCTGACCCAGCGTAGGTTGTTGCTGAGCAGGTAAAGCAGGATAATCGCCCCGGCGCCGAGGGCGAGGAAGGCCACGGTCTGCTGGGTTGGGCGGCGCAGGCCGGCGGCCACGTAGGGCAGAATCGCCGCGGCCAGCCCCAGCGCGAGGACGATCCAGCCGAGGCCATTGGACATCTGTCCGCCGGACACGGAGACTGTCGGACCATTCAGCGAGATGGAACGTTGCTGCGGCGTGGGGGTGAGTTGCCCCATCTGGCGCTGCCCCTCAGTCGCCGGGCGTTGCACCTCACCCAGGTAGCGCAGTTGCTCCGGAAAAAGTTGGAGGGCGCGCCCCAATTCCGCGCCGGGATTGATCCTGAACCACGGCAGGAAAAAGCCGACGAGGAGGACCGCCGCGCCGGCCAGCAGGAGGCGGCGTCCGGGCGTGGCGGGCACGGTCGGCGCGGCGGCGGCGGCGCGCGCGCCCTCGGCCAGGGCGCTGAGCAGTTCGGCGCTCTCCTCGGCGGTGATTTTGCCCGCCTCCAACAGGTTCAGCACGCGTTCGCGTTCGGCGGAGAGATCCTCGGAAACGGGCGCGGCGGAGACCGCCGTCGGTTGCGACAGCGTGTGGATCGCCGGATAGGCCGCCAGAGAGCCTAAGCAAACCGCCAAGGCGGCCCAGATGGAGACGCCGAATCCCGCCCACGCGCTGAGGGAGATCAACGCGGCCAACACAATGCGCCCCGGAGTCAGCCAGGCGCGGAATCCCTCGGCGTCGGGCCGTCGTTCCGCCTCGGTTATCGCCCCGCCGATCCATCTATCGTGGAGAAAAACGCCCCAGAGGACGGCCAGCATCGCAGACAGTCCAGCGCCAAGCAGACAGATGACGACACCCGCATCGGAGTTGGGGATTCCAACGCTTCGCAGCCATGAAGGGACGGGGGCCTCGAAGGAATTAGCCAGGAAGCCGGCGTTCCGTATCCCTACGCCCCGCCACACCGCCACCGCCAGCCCCACGCCGAGGGAGATGGCCGCCAGGAGGGCCGATCTCCCCCTGCTGGACTGGATCCATTGTCGATAGGTGAGAAACGACAAGAGGAGGAGCGCCACCAGGACAAGCCCCAGGATTGGCGCCCATGACGTTCCCACGATATGCACTTCGACTGTTTGGCTCATCCTTCCATCTCCATGTCGTTGATTGCGCTACGAATCGCTTCCCTATCTCCCCTTGAGAAGTTGCGCCGCCTCTTTGGCGGTGATCTCGCCGCGTTCGAGCCGCTCCAGGATGTCCTTACGGCTCACGGGCGGCGCCGCGCCGGAGGGCTGGCCCAGCAGGTCGTTGACCAAATCGAGTCTCTTGCAAACCGTCGGATACGAAATGCCCAATTCCTTCTCCACGTCGCGGATGTTCCCCCGGCAGCGCAGGAAGAGGAGGACGAACTCCTGCAACTCCTCGGGCAGGCGGAAGAAGGCGGGGATCGGCAACTGCGAGTCGATCTGCGTGTCGCACCCCAAACACGTCAGGCGGCTTACCGTCAGTTCGCCACCGCAGAACGGGCATCGGGAGATGATTTTCTTGGGCATGGGGGGCATCGTCATTGAATTATTGAATGGATAGATTGAAGAATTCAATTTGTCAATCGAAAAATTCCATTGGCTGAGTCTTTGGTGGACATAGTGGACGATGTGGACGATGTGGACGTAGTGGACGTGGTGGGCGATGCGAATTTGTTGCGCGGAAATCGGTTGTCGTTTTCCTTGTTTTGGGGGATCGTGCCGGCATCTTCTCTTCATGAGGCCAATCATGGCGCCTTTGTCCAACCTGCTCGCTTTCGCCGAGGATCTCGCCCGCCGCGCCGGCGAGATCACCTTGCGCCACTTCGGCAAACCCATTGATTTTCACCGCAAGAGCGACTTGAGCCCCGTCACCGTCGCCGATCGCCAGTCCGAGGAGTTCCTCCGCGCGGAAATCGCGCGCCGCTTTCCCGACCACGGCATCCTCGGCGAAGAGTTCGGCGCCGCGCGGCCCGACGCCGAATGGCAATGGATCCTCGACCCCATCGACGGCACCAAGGCCTTCATCCGCGGCGTGCCGCTGTACGGCGTGCTCGTCGCCCTGGAGCAGCGCGGCGAAAGCCGCCTCGGCGTCATCCATCATCCGGCGCTCCGACAAACCGCCAGCGCCGAGGTCGGCCGCGGCGCGTTCCTCAACGGCGAGCCGATCCGCGTGGCCGACGCCGCCAACCGCGAGGAGACGCTGATCCTGCTGACCAATCCGGCCACGCTGTTCCAGCGGCGTCCGGCGTTCTACATCGAGTTGATGAAGGAATACCCCCTGCAGCGGACGTGGGCCGACTGCTACGGCTACACGCTCGTGGCCTCGGGCCGCGCGCAGGCGATGATGGACCCGATCATGAACCGCTGGGACTTGGCCGCGCTCAAGCCGATCGTCGAAGAAGCGGGCGGGGTATTCACTGATCTTCGCGGGACCCCCACGGCGCGCGGCGCGCACTGCCTGGCCGCCACGCCGAAGGTCCACGCGGAGATCCTGGCCTTATTGCGGGCGTTCGGCGATTGAGCTCGTCGCGGCGCCTTTCGGCGTTGTCGTGGCGCAGGCTTTCTAGCCTGTGAATGCCGGAATCGCGCCGAATGCTTGAGATCACGGACTAGAAAGCCTGCGCCACTCGAACCGCCGTCCTTCCTGAAATCTTTGCCGTCTTGCGAAAGATTTCCCCCGTGAGGGACTAAAGGCCTCACTCCGAACTCCAGGCGCCACAAAGCTTGATTGGCTAAACTGATTTGGGGTAGGATCTTCCCATCGAGAGGCGAGGAGATTCTCGCAAACCGGTCGTTTCGCATTTCAAATGGAGAGGGGTTTCCCATGCGCAAAGGAATGGCGGTGTTGTTCGTGGGGGTGGCGCTGGCGTTGAGCGGCTGTTACTACATGCCCGGCGCGACCAATCTGCGCGAGGTGGCCAAGCGCTCGGGGCTGCGCAACATCACCACCGGCGACGGCACGTTTGAAAACTATGTCGCCATGGGCCACTACACCGGAACCGAATGGGGCTTGGCCGTCGGCATTCCGTTTATCCTGAAGGCCGCCGAGATCGTCCCGATATACTCCAACGAAGATCTGCTGACCGACGTGGCCACCGACGCCAAGCGCGGGGGCGCGACGTCCATGATCAACGTCCAGCCCCACTGGTCGCTGTACACCGGGATTCCGTTCTGGTTTGTCGGCATCTATATCGACAAAGCGTCGGGCACGGGCATCGCTGAACTGCCCGCGCCAAAGCCCTGAAGCCGCGCATCCAATCGGCGCGTTTCTTGCAGCTCTGCCTGAAGCGAGCGGTTTCACGGCATGCCGAGGAGGGCTCAATCCATGTTGCGCAGCATCAAAAAAATCCTGGGATACCGGATTCAGGCCACCGACAGTCAAATCGGGGAAGTCGACGATTTCCTGTTCGACGGACGGCAATGGACGATCCGCTATCTCGTGGCCGACACCGGCCACTGGCTGCCTGGCCGCCAGGTGTTGATCGCCCCGGCTTCGCTAGGCCACGCCGATTGGTCTAAGCGGATTCTTCCCGTCAAACTCACCCGACAACAGGTCGAGGACAGCCCGGAGATCTCCACCGATCAGCCGGTCTCGCGCCAGCGTCAGATTCTCCTGCATCAGCATTACGGCTGGCCGCTGTATTGGGACGAAGCGGACATGTCCGGCGCGATGATCGGCGCCATGATTCCTCGGTTGAGCGAAGTGGAGAAAGGCGCCGAGGCCCCGCAGGGCGATCCAAACCTGCGCAGCGCGCGCGAGATCCGCGGCTACAGCATCGAGGCCTTGGACGGGTTGATCGGCCACGTCGACGACTTCATCGTCGAGGACGACAGTTGGATCATTCGCTACCTGGTCGTCGAAACGCGCAACCTGCTGCCGGGCAAACGGGTCCTGCTGGCGCCGTCGTGGGTCAAGAGCCTCGTCTGGGAGGAGCGGCGCGTTCACGTCGATCTCACCCGCGCCGCCATCGAGAACAGCCCCGAGTTCAACCCCGCCGATCCGGTGAACCGCGTTTACGAGGAAGTGCTCTGCGACTACTACGGCCGGCCGAAGTATTGGGAGGTCAAGAAAGGCTAGGCCGCCGGCGGGGCTCCATGCTCCCGCGAAAACAGGTTCGGAGTGCGACCTTTCGGTCGTAGGGCTTTTGCACGTCCATACGAACGAAAGGCCGCGCTCCAAACCTACAGTGCTTCTTCTTGCCTGGCGCGCGCGGTTATTTCGCGTTCACTTCCCCCGGCAGCGCCGGTTGTTGCGTCGCGTTGCGCAACGCGCTGTGGGTTCGTCCATAGGAGAAGTAAACGGTCAAGCCGACCAGCAGCCATACCAGCAGCCGCAGCCAGTTCTCTTTCGGCAGCGAACACATCAGCAACAACGAGGAGAGGATTCCCAGGATCGGAACCAGCGGAGAAAAGGGGACGCGAAACGGCCGCTGCGCGTGCGGATGGGTCGCGCGCAGAACCAACACGGCGGCGCACACCACCACGAAGGCCAGCAGCGTGCCGATGTTGACCAACTCGGCCAGGATGCGCAGCGGCAGGAACCCCGCCAACGTGGCCACCACGCAGCCCATGACGATCTGCGAAATCCACGGCGTGCGAAATCGGGGGTGCACCGAGCCGAATACGTTCGGCGGGACCAGACCGTCGCGCGCCATGGCCAGCATGACGCGCGGCTGGCTGAGCATCAGCACCAGCAGCACCGAGGTGATGCCCACCACCGCACCGATGGAGATCAGCAGGTGCGCCCGGGGAAGGCCCGCCTGGCGGAAGGCGTCGGCGATCGGCGCGTCGATGTTGATCCGGTCGTAGGGGACCATTCCCGTCAACACCGCGGCCACGGCAAAATACAGGACCGTGCAGATGAGGAGAGAGGTTAGAATGCCAATAGGCACGTCGCGCCGCGGGTTCCTCGCCTCCTCGGCGTGCGTGGACACCGAGTCAAACCCGATGTAGGCGAAAAAGATGATCGCCGCGCCGGCCAACGCCCCCAGCGGCTCGCCGCCCGCTCCCGATTTGCCGAAGATCGTCTTGCCGAAGAGGCTGACGCCGGTCCAGCCATAGGGGGCGAACGGCTTCCAATTCGCCGGATTCACATAGAACGCGCCCACCACGATCACGAACAGCACCACCGCGAGTTTGATGGCGACCATCACGGCGTTGAACCCGGCGCTCTCGCGGATGCCGAGCACCAGGATGACGGTCAAGGTGGCCGTGACCAGGATCGCCGGCAGGTCCAAAATCGATCCGGTGGCGACGATCCTTCCCAACTCCGGACTGTAATCGAACGGCGCCTTGGAGATCGCGTGGGGAAGCTGCATAAACGTCCCGAGGATTTCCTGGAGGTACTGCGACCAACCGTGCGCCACCGCCGACGAGGCGATGGTGTATTCCAGCAGCAGGTCCCATCCGATGATCCAGGCGGCCAGCTCGCCCAGCGTCGCGTAAGCGTAAGTGTACGCCGAGCCGGCCACCGGCGTCAGCGAGGCGAACTCGGCGTAGCACAGGGCCGCGAACACGCAGGCCAGCCCGGCCACGGCGAACGAGACCATGATCGCCGGCCCCGCCTTGTCGTGCGCGGCCTGGCCGGTGATGACGAAAATGCCCGCGCCGATGATGCAGCCGATGCCCAAACTGGTCAGCCGCACCGGCCCCAGGATGCGCCGCAGGCGGTTGTCGCTTTCCATCTCCGCGTGCAGTTGAGCGATGCTCTTTCGGATGAACAGATGCTTCACCGGGAAAAACCTCCAGTTCGATGAACGCGCCCTCGGCGTCCAAAGGCGCAGCCTCCGCAGAGCGCCACAGTTTGATGAGAACGACCGCAATCCCTCAAGAAGAATCGTGGCGGCGGCCCGGCAGCCCGGCAACGCCGTCGGAACAGTCTGTTCTTGACCCCTTGCACCCTGTTTGGTAGAAAGCAAACGTCTTAATCAGAGTGGTCCGTTGTTCTCAGGTTCGGCGTTTCCATTCCAGGCCTTCGGCGCGAGCCGGGGCGGCGTATGGGGGGCTTCGATGAGAGAACGGTTCCGGCCAGCCTTTTTCCTCTATCTGGCGGCATTGTTGATGGTCGCGACGGTTTGTCCGGCCTTGGCCCAACTGCCCGGCGACGTGACCGGCGACGGCACCATCTCGCTCGCCGACTCCGGGATGATCTGCGACCACATCCTGGGCCGTTCGACGCTTACGGGCGACGCTCTCCTGCGCGCCGACGCCAACCAGGACGGCGTAGTCGACGCGGCTGATGTCGTGCAGGTCCAGCGCAGCTTCTCGCCGCCCGTCCGCCAGCCCAACTCCGTGTTTGTCGACGAAACGTCCGGCCTTTCCGCCGTTGATTTTACATCGCCCACCCTTACGCTTCAGTGGACCGGCGGCGGCGCTCCGCCCGTGCACGCGGGCGACATCGTCTTCGGCACGGGGGCCGGCGGCTTTCTGCGCCGCGTCATCTCCATCGACGTCAACGGCCCAAGGCTCACCCTCGACACCGGCGACGCGGTCTTCGCCGAGGCCTACGCCTCGGGGTCGTTCATGACCACCGTCGTCATCGGCGAAGGCGGGCCCTCGCGCCTGCGCGCGCCGGAACCGGGGCGGCTCGTCGCGCGTGAAGCGAATCTGGGCCGTTGGGACCTGACCGGGAAGATCCTCTACCAGGATTCCTACGTCACCATCGACGTGCCCAGCGGCCTGATCGCCCTGAACGCCGACATGGATCTCGATTTCACGCTGGAGGATTTTCAGGTCCGCTATGCGCGCCTGGTGGCCGAAGGGTCGTTGACCGCGGACCTCGAGGTCCGGGCGCGGGCCAACGCCGAGCGTCACTGGAGCGGTCGGCGGGACATTCCGGGTCTTTCGGACAGGGCGTTCGTCCCCCTCGGGTATGGCCTGTTCCTCGAGATCGACTTGCAGGCCATCACGGCGCTGGAGATCGACTTCGATGGCTCGGCCGAAGCCACCACCGGCCTGCGGGCGGAGCTTCCCGTGCGGCTGGGGGGCGAATACGATCGCGGGGAGTGGCGCCGGATCGGCGAGGCGCCGATGACGATCGAGGCGATTCAGCCGGCCTATTCCGGCTCGGCCAACCTGCGCGTTCGCGCGACCGTCGCGCCGGAAGGCAGCCTCTTGGTGGAAGGGGCCGTCGGCGGGGCCTTCTCGCTCGAGCCGTACCTGCTGTTCACGGGCAATGCGGCGATCGGTGCCACGCCGTGGAGTTACGTGCTCGACGGCGGGCTCGACGCGTCGCTGGCAGTCGATTTCGGCTGGCTCGACTGGCTGATCCCGCCCAAGGAGTTCGGGCGCTGGAACCTGTGGCAGAAGGAGCTTCTCCGCGGCCCCGAGGGCCCTCCAAGCGGGCCGACGCGGTTCATGAAGACCTTTGGCGGAGCGAACTTCGACTATGGCAACTCGGTCCAGCAGACAACCGACGGGGGCTACGTGCTCGCGGGATGGACCCAGTCCTACGGCGCTGGCGGAGACGACGCCTGGCTGATCAAGACCGACGCGGCGGGAAACAAGCAATGGGACCGGACCTTTGGCGGAGCGAGCGGCGACTGGGCCGCATCCGTGCAGCAGACCGCCGACGGGGGCTACGTGCTCGCGGGATACACCGACTCCTACGGCGCTGGCGGAGGCGACGCCTGGCTCATCAAGACCGACGCGACGGGAAACAAACAGTGGGACCGGACGTTTGGCGGAGCGCTCCACGACTGGGCCGATTCCGTCCAGCAGACCGCCGATGGGGGATACGTGCTCGCGGGAGGGACAGACTCTTACGGTGTCGGTGGCGGCGACGTTTGGCTAATCAAGACCGATGAGTATGGCAACAAAGAGTGGGACCGGACCTTTGGTGGAGCAAACTACGACGGGGCCGGTTCCGTCCAGCAAACCTCTGATGGGGGCTACGTAATTGCGGGAGGGACACAGTCTTACGGCGTCGGTGGCGGCGACGCTTGGCTAATCAAGACCGATGAGGATGGCAACGAAGAGTGGGATCACACCTCTGGCGGCGTGGACTGGGACTGGGCGAATTCCGTCCAGCAGACCTCCGACGGGGGCTATGTGTATGCGGGGTGTATGCGCACCAGCGGGCCAGGTTACGCTGACGTCTGGCTAGTCAAGACCGACGCGGCGGGGAACAGGGTGTGGGACCGGACCTTCTTCAGCGGAGCAGATTACGAGGCGGCCTCTTCCGTTCGGCAGACGGCGGACGGGGGCTATGTGATGACCGGAACTACTACTCCCGGTGGCTATTCTGATGATGACGCTTTCCTGATCAAGACCGACGCCGAGGGGCGGGCGGAGTGAAGGCGCGAGCAGAGCGGCTTTCTAACCACAAAAGCACAAAGCCCACAAAGGAAACGACGGAAGCCTTTTTCGCCGCTCTTCGTGTCCTTCGTGCCTTTGTGGTTCATTCCTGACGAAGGGGGCGGGGCCATGGCTGCGAAACGCGTGGGGTGGCTTCTCTTTGTCGCATTGGTTGGAACGGCGCGGGCAGACGTCATCGGAAACCCCGTGCCCGAGCCGACCACGACGACGCTGGAGCGCTCCGTGTCGCTCTACCTCGCCGCCAAGGATACCGTTTCGGCGATCAGCGGAGAACTGAATTACGACGCCTCGCTGTTAGCCGATCCTGTGGTCCTGGCCGGCGAGGGGGCGGCGGGATTCGCGACGGAAAGCAACATCGTTGAGCCGGGGAAACTGCGCTATATACTCTATGATCCCGCCGGAGCGGCCAGCCTCGACCTGACGAAGCCCGTTCTGACGCTTTCGTTCCGTCTGGCAAGCGAGCCGCGGAGTTCGCTCCTGACGCAGGCCACGTTTACGTCGAGCACGGCGACGCTCCTGGCGGGCGCGCCGCCGTCAGCCATTTCCATCGGCGTCGGCGGTCCTGGCGGGAACCCGCCGGCGGAAAAGGTGGATTTCGGCTCGTTCACCCTCGACCTCGCCGCCGCGCCCGGAGCGCCCACGCTGACCGGCGTCGAGGACGCAGGAGCCGGTGCGCTGCGGCTCTGGTGGGCCGACCGCAACTTCGCGCCGTCTCAGTACCTGGGGCTGGCCTACGATGTCTATGCCGGGGCGTGGGTCGAGAAGGGATGGAACAACACGCTCTGGTTTCCTTTCCCGCCCGACGCCGTCAAAGGCGACCTGGGGGTCGTGCAATCGGGAGCGTACTTTGCCTGGATCTCCAGCCAGCATTTCTCGCCGCAATATCTCTGGCTCCCCTGCGCCAATCCGTGGGTCGGCATCCTCTACAGCGGAACTCCGCACACCCCGGCCGACGTCTCGGCGGAAGACCGCGGCGGCGGGATCGCGCGCCTCCATTGGCGCCCGGAAATCTACGGCACCTGGCACGACCAGATCATCGTCTACAAGGTCGGGCCGGAATGGATTCCCACCAACGGCCCGAGCGGCGACGGCCTCCTCTGGCACTTCATCGACTACGGCGGCGGCGGCTTCCAGGCCGGCAGGGCCAACTTCTTCGAGGGCTGGGCCGATTTCATTCTCCCCGGCCCCGGCGACTACTTTTTCTACATCCGCGGCGCCAGCTGGCTCCCGCCCTACGCCCCGCCCACAACGGGCGAGTTCGCCACCGCCTTTCTGTCGATTGCCCCGCCGTGACGCGGCCCGGCAAAAGGGTCTTGTTTGACGACGGGCGTTTTCGTGGCGTAGGCTTTCCGGCCTGCGCGTCGTTGATCCTGGATTCCTTGCCGCGCGCAGGCTGGAAAGCCGGCGCTACTCACCGGCTCGAAAGCCGGCGCTACGAACCATATCGCGCGGGGTCGAAGGGGTTCTTCTCGACCCGCCGGCCGAGCAGCAGCCTCGCCGCCAGCGAACCGACGGCGGCGCTGGTGGTGACCCCGTGCCCTCCGAGCGCCGCGACCCAGAGGAAGCCTTCCACGACGCGGTCCCAGCCGATGACGAACTTGTGGTCGGAGGCCAGGGTGCGCAGCCCCGCCCAGGACCGCGAAATGGTGATGTCGGCCAGACGCGGCAGGTGGCGCTCCAGTTTTTGCCCCAGCAATTCCACCGCCGCGCTGTCCTCGGCCGGCATGCCCGGGGGGACGATTGCTTCGTCGCACGGCGACAAGAGAAGCCCCGGCGGCTCAGGACGAAAATACACCTCGTGCGCCACGTCCCAGACGAACGGCCAGTCGCGCCGGACCCAATCCAGCGGCCCCGAAACGAAGATGTGCCGCCGATACGGCGCCAGCGGCAGGTCCGCCGCGCCCGCCCGTCGCGCCACCTCGCCCGCCCACGCGCCGGCGGCATTGATCGCCGTTTTGCAGCGAATGAGGCCCTGAGAGGTGCGGACGCCTTCGACGCGCCGGTTGCGAACATCGAAGCCCTCGACCGCGCAACGCGTAAGCAGTCGCGCGCCCCGTTTGCGCGCTTCGCGCAGATAGCCTTGCAGGAGCGCGGCCACGTCGACCACCCCGTCGGTCGGGCACCACACGCCGCCCTCGAATTCCGCGCCCTCGAGCACGGGGACCTGCGCCAGGCATTGCTCGGCCGCGCGCCATTCCGCCTCAAGGCCGGCGCGGCGCGCTTCGGCCAGATCGCGCCTCAACGACTCGGCCGCCGGCCCCAGCCCGAGGAGGAGCGACCCATTGGCGTCGAACTGCACGGGTTCGTCCCAATCCGGCGGGATGCGCCGCACGAACGCGGCCCCTTCGCGTCCGAGCGCGGCGATCTCCGGGTCCGAGACCAGTTGCCGGATCATGGCGGCGTTGCGCCCGGAGGAATGGATGCCGGGAGCGTCTTCCTGTTCGACGACCAGCACGCTGTCGGCGCCGGCCTCGGTCAGCCGGCAGGCCGTGGCGGCGCCGGCCAATCCCGCCCCGATGATGACGTGTTCCGCGGAGTCCATTCAGCTGTAGATTTCCTTCTTCAGCACCCCGACGCAGTTCAGATGCCGGTACTGCTCGTCGTAGTCCAGACCATAGCCGACGACGAAGACGTTGGGGATGTGAAACCCGATGTACTTGATCGGGATTTCCTGGGAGCGCGGGCGGTCCTTCACCAGCAGCGAGCAGATCTCCAGACTGCGCGGATCGTGCACTTGCAGCAGGTCGCGCACGACGTGCAGCGTCCGCCCGGTGTCGTAAATGTCTTCCACCAGCAGCACGTCGCGCCCCTGCAACGGCACCTCGACGTCCTTGGTGATCAGGACCTGCCCCGAGGATTCGACGTGCGGCCCGTAGGAGGTCGCGCCGACCACGTCGAACGTGTGGCGAATGGAGATGCGGCGCGACAGGTCCGCCAGGAAGATCAGCCCGCCGCGCAGCACGGTGACCAGCACCAATTCCCCGTCGGTGTAATCGCGCGAGATTTCGTCGGCCAGTTCGGCGATCCGCTGGTTGATGGTTTCGCCGTCGAACAGCACCTTCTCCAAATCTGACATCATGTCCGTCATAGTGGTGATTGCCTTGCGAAAATGGGGTCAACCGTCTATTTCGCGGACGAGAGGCGTTTCAGATTGAGGCATGAGGCCGCCCCGCGAACTAGGCGACTGTCCCCATTTTCTTAGTGTTTCATATATCCGTGAATCGGGTCGTGCTGCCGCTTGGCGTCGACCAGTTTGCCGTTGCGAAACCGGTACACCATGCCCGAGGAGAAGTAATGCCATTCCTCCTCTTCGCCGCCGGCGGGAGTCGGGATGTACTTGCTGTCCTCGGGATCGCCTTCCTTGATCACCACCTTCAGCCGGTCGCTGATCGGGTCGGACTGGTATTGGGCGGACGAGGGGAAGGACACCTCGTCGCCCTGTCGCAGATAGACCCACGACTGGGGCACGGCGGCCAGTTCCTCCGGCTTGACGTCGCGCGGCACCTCCAAATCGCCGGCGAATTCCTCGCCGCCTTTCCAGTGAAACCGAATGAAGTCGGGACGGCCCCGCAACGACAGAACGTCCTGCTGGGCGGGGGTCAGCGTCTTGCGCGGGTCGCCGGGCCAGTTCTTCTGCGGCTTGGCCAGGTTGACCGAGATGTCGCGGCGAAAGGCCACGCCGCGCTCCTTATTCCGGCTGCACCCTGAGGCCAAGGCCGCGGCCACGGCGGCGAGACAAATGAGGAAAGCGGTGCGCGCGTTCATTCGCGGCCTCCTGCAAACATCACAAAATCTTCGTTCGACTTTCCGCCCGCGATGGCCGAAACTCAAGCCTCTCAAATCTGGCCAGGCCATTTGATCCAGGTCATCCGAAGGTTTACCGGCGATGTTCGGGAATTGTAAGGGAAAACTTCGCGCCGCGGCTGCGGCGGCCAAGCGGTCCTTCTCTCTCGCCTTCGCGCTGGCGGCCGCCGTCTCGTTGATCGCCTGCTACGACGTGCAAATCAGCGTGACGAAAAGGGGAAGCCGCCCTGCGCCGCTCGCCGAGCAGGCGCCATCGGCCTCACTGCACGAAGCGCAGACCGCCGGCGTGACGCAGCCGCCTCTGATCGCACAGCCGAGCGACGCCGCGCAGGCCGACTGGCTGGCGCGCGAGGCCGGCCCCGAAACCTTCGACGCTCGGCGCTTGGAAGCCGAGGCGGCTCGCCTGAGCAACGAAATGCGCCGGCAAAATGGCCGCGCGGAACTGGCCTATAGCGCGCGCCTGGCGCACGCGGCTCGCGCGCACAGCGAGGAGATGGCGCGGCTCGGCTATCTCTCGCACGAGTCGCCTGCGGCTCAGAGCCGCACCGTGGCCGATCGCCTGCGAGAAGCCGGACTCGGGTATCACAGGGTGGCGGAGAACATCTCGTGGCAGCCGTGTTGGGCGGCGTTCTGGAGCGACGGGCGCAAGGAGGCCTACATGTGGGCGCAGGTCGCCGCCAACGCCGTGCGCCGCTGGTCCGAAAGCCCGGGCCATCGCGAGAACCTGCTGCGCGCCGAAGTCAGCGAGTTCGGCCTCGGCGCGGCCATCGCCCTCCCCGACGGCCGGCCCTATGTGTATCTGACGCAGGTGTTTCGACAACCCTGAATGAATTTCAGATTTTGGATTTGCGATTGGAGCCCCCTGGCCGACGCAACTCACGGACCCCACGGATTCCATGACCAACCGGTCCTTGCCGGTCTTGGCGCAAGCGATGGAGGACTCGCCCTTCGCGTCTATGTAGTCCATAGAGTCCATGCCGTCCATTCAGTCCGTGCAATCCGTTGACCACGACGGCCCAAAGCCGATGAGATGACTACGATGCCGCGGTTCAAATCGGAAATCTGAAAATCTA
>JAPLSS010000392.1 GCA_026398515.1 Candidatus Sumerlaeota bacterium
ACCACGAACGCTTTGGGCGCCTCGCCGCGCACGTCGTCGGCCACGCCCATGACCGCCGCCTCCGCCACGTCGGGATGCGTCGTCAGCGCGTCCTCGATCTCCACCGGGTGCACGTTCTCACCGGCCACGATGATGATGTCCTTCTTGCGCCCGCAAACGTACAGGTAGCCGTCGGCGTCGAGGTAGCCGGAATCCCCGGTGTGCATCCACCCCTCGGGGTCGATCATCTCGCGCGTCGCCGCCGGGTTGCCGTAATAGCCCTTCATGACCGAATGGCCGCGGACGCAAATCTCCCCCTCTTCGTTCGCGGAGAGAGGCCTCCCTTTTTCGTCGAGGATCTTCGCCTCGATGCCCGGCAGCGGCCGGCCGGCGCTCCCTTCGCGCTGGCGATCGGGCACGCAGATGGACACCACCGGCGAGTTCTCGGTCAGCCCGTAGCCCATGTACAGCGTCAGGCCCGTAGCCGCCTTCCACTGCTCGCGCAACGCCGGCGGAATCGGCGCGCCGCCCGCCAGGCACAGGCGGATGCGCGACCAGCCGGTCTCGCGAACCCCGTCCGTGTGCGCCAGCACCTGGTAAATCTGCGGCACCAGAAGCAGCAGGTTGATTTCATGCTTCTCCATCGACTTCAGAAATTCGGTCGGCGTGAACCGCGGCGCCAGAACGAAACGCGCCCCCGTGATGAACGCCAGGTAAAACACGCACAGGCCGAAGCTGTGAAACATCGGCAGCAGCCCCGAGACCGTGTCCCCCGGCCCAAAATCGAAACATTTCGCCACCGCGCGATGGTTTTCAATCAGGTTCGAGTGGGTGAGCATGACCGCCTTGGGCTTCCCCGTCGTTCCCGAAGAGAACAACAGGCAGGCGACGTCGGGAACCGCTTCGGCGAGCATCTCCTTCAGGCGGCCCGGATGGCAACGCTGGGCCATCGCCGCTTTGGCCTGCGCATCCAGGGAGCCGATCATCTCGTCCAGGTAGAACGCCTGGACGTCGCCCAGGCCCTCTGCCGCCAGCTTCTCGATGTTCTTGCGCAGGGGCGAGATGGTCAGCAGTGTCTTCACCCCCGCGACCCGAATCATGTACGCCAGCTCGGCCGCGGGGGTCATGGGGTTGATCGGGGCCGGAATCTTGCCGGCGAACAAGGCGCCGTAGAACGACACGACAAAGGCGTGCGAATTCGGCAGAAACAACCCGACATGACCGGTTTCCCCGCGATCCGCCGCCCGCAGCAGGTCGCTCATCGCGACCACGCCGACCGCCGTTTCCCGCAGTGCGATCCCCCGATCGCCTTCGATCAGGACTTCCCGCTCGCCCCATCCTTCCAGCGCGTGAAGGAATACATGCCGCAGATCCATGAAGCCGCTCCTCTCGATCCGTCCGCCGGGTCATGCATGAACCGAACCGATTCTGCGCGGCGCCGATGAAACCCTCAAGGCTTTTGGGCTCGCCAGGCGCCGCGCCTCATGCGCGGTCAAGTAGCACGGACGGCGCCATCTTCTCGCTCCGGCCCGGGCGCGCGCGGGGGAGGACGGCGAGGCCGCGGCGGGACCCAGCCAGGCACGCGGTTGCGCAACCGGATTCCGGCGCCCGCATCCTGATCGGCCCCACGCGGTTCACCGACGCCGTCGTGCCGCCCGAGGAACGCGCGGACCTGGCCGCGGAAGGCTATATCATGCGCCCGCCGGCTTATTCCGGGGGGAAGAACCTGCGCATGCCGCACAGCCTGATGAACACGGAGATCAAGGGTCTTCGCAAGGACCTGTCGGCGGCGGGCGTGGCGTTCCCGCCGTCGCGCGCATTGGCGGCGAAGTCGGCGGACGAATGAGGCGCGAAACTCAAGGCGTTTCTCGCGGCCCCTTGGCCGTCGGGCGCATCCCGCGGAGTAGCTTCGTTCCTATGGATTGGGGTTCCTGGGAGCGCCGGCGTCCTCGCCGGCTATGTCCCGCAAGGAATGATCGAATGCGAAGGAGCCGGCGAGGACGCCGGCGCTCCCAGGAACTGCACCTCATATATTGAAGCTACATCGCGGGATGCACCCTTGGCCGTCTTCCGCCGCGCGCGGACGCTTTTCCGACTCCGCGCGCTCAGTCTGCGTTCCGGACAAGAATCCGGCTGATCGAATAGGGCGGGACTTCGCAATCGCCTTGGAACGCGCTGACCTTCAGCATCGGTTCGTCGAGAC
>JAPLSS010000805.1 GCA_026398515.1 Candidatus Sumerlaeota bacterium
AACTCGGCTCGATGCTGGAGAAGAACGAGCGGCTGGAGCGGATCGCCGAGGCGTTGGCGGAGATGATGGGCTTGTCGGCGGAGGAGAAGGCGGTCGTGAAACGCGCCGGGCGCCTGGCCAAGGCCGACTTGATGTCGCACATGGTGATCGAATTGACGAGCCTGGCCGGGTTGATGGGCCGCGAATACGCGCGGCGCGGCGGCGAACCGCCGGAGGTCGCCGAAGCCATCTTTGAGTGCACATTGCCGCGCTTCGCGGGGGACAAGTTCCCGGCGAGCAAGCCGGGCATTGTCCTTTCGCTCGCGGACCGGCTGGACAGTCTGGTCGGATTGTTCGCCGTGGGGTTGGCGCCGACGAGCGCGGCGGATCCGTTCGCGTTGCGCCGCGCGGCCCTGGGCGTGGTGCAGACGCTGGTCGAGCGCGGCATGGAACTGGATCTGCGCCGGGCGTTGCAGGCTGCGGCTGAGGTCCAGCCGGTTGACGTCGCGCCACAGGTCGTTCAGGACGCGCTGGATTTCGTCGAGCGGCGCATGGAGCAATGGCTCCTGGAGCGCGGCGAACGGTTCGACCTCGTGCAAGCGGTCCTGGCGGCGCGCGGCCACGATCCCGCGCTGGCCGAGCGGACGTTGCGCGATTTGAGCGAAGCGGCCCAGACCGAGGCGTTCACGACGGCGCTGACGGCCTATTCGCGCCCGGCGCGCATCGTGCGCGGGCAGGACATCGCCGGGGCCGTCGATCCGGCGCGCTTCGAGCAGGACGAGGAGAGGGCCCTTTGGGCGGCCTGGGAGACGGCGCAAGGGAAAGTGAACCCCGCGATGGGCGTCGGCGAGTTTCTCCGGGCTTTCGAGCCGCTCATCGCGCCGATCAACAAGTTCTTCGACGAGGTCTTCGTCATGGTCGACGACGCGGCGGCGCGCAACAACCGCCTGGCGTTGCTCAGGGCCATCGCGGACCTCAGCAAAGGGATTGTGGATTTGACCAAAGTGCAGGGGTTTTGAGTTCGGAGTTCGGAGTGCAGAGCTAAAAAGCGTTTCGGAGTCCGCATGCCGCGGAGACGCGAAGGCGCAAAGGCAAGCCCGCCCATTCTCCGCGTCTTCGCGTCTCGGCGGCGGATTCGAAGGCGCGGAGGAAGGCAAGTTCGCACGGGTTCTCTTGCGCGCGTTGGAACGCAACTCCTTGCCGCGGAGACGCGAAGGCGCAAAGGCAAGCCGGCTCATCCTCCGCGTCTTCGCGTCTCGGCGGCGGATCCGAAGGCGCGGAGAAAGGCAAGTCCGCACGGGTCCTCTTGCGTGCGTTGGAACGCAACTCCTTGCCGCGGAGACGCGAAGGCAAGCCGGCTCATCCTCCGCGTCTCTGCGTCGCCCCGGCGTTCGGTTCGCGGCGTTCGGTTCGGATTGTCTTTGAACCAAGAATCAGTACTCAATAACCTTTCCTCCATGCCCTCTAAGATTCGTCTGGATCTCCTCTTGGTAGAGCGCGGCTTGGCCGAAAGCCGGGAGCGGGCGCAGCGGCTGATCCGCGCCGGGCAGGTTTCGGTCGCGGGGGAACTCGTCGACAAGCCGGGGGCCGCGGTGGCGTCTGAGGCGCGAATCGAGGTCGCCTCGCTGGGCGAGCGTTTCGTCAGCCGCGGCGGCGAGAAACTCCAGGCGGCGCTGGAACGATTCGCGCTGTCGCCGGCGGGTCTGATTTGCATGGACCTCGGCGCCAGCACGGGCGGGTTCACCGACTGCCTCCTGCAAGCGGGCGCGCTCAAGGTATACGCCATTGACGTCGGGCATGGACAACTGCATGAAAAACTGCGCGCCGACCCGCGCGTCGTTTCTCGCGAAGGAGTCAACGCTCGCGAATTGAAGAGCGATACCGTTGACGGCGAGCCGATCCAGTTTTGCACGGCGGACTTGTCTTTCATCTCTCTCCTCAAAGTCATCCCCGCCGCCGCGCCGCTCCTGGCCCCCGGGGCCGCGCTGGTCGTCCTGGTGAAGCCCCAATTCGAAGCCGGGCGCCAGCACGTGCGCCGCGGCGGACGGGTGTTGGATCCCTCGGTTCATCGCAAAGTGCTGCGGAGAGCGCTCGACGGCATTGTGTCGGAGGGCTTTGGCTTCCAAGGCCTGTGCGCCTCACCCCTGCGCGGCCCGGCGGGCAATCGCGAATACCTGGCCTGCTTTCGGCGAATGGAAGGCGAAGTGGGGCGCGGCGCGGGTGATGAGGCGATCGACGCGGCGATTGGGGAAGCGTTCGGGAGTTCTTCTTCGTAGGCGGAGTATCGAATGTTGAACAAGGAATGTCGAAGTTCGAGTGCCCGGCTTTCGAGCGCCCATTTGTCACTCCCTACGTCGCCGTTCGACATTCCTTGTTCAGCATTCCACATTCTTTGGCATTTGCGCTACGGGCGGAGGCTGGTATGATCCCGCCTGTTTCGGTGAGAGCCTTGTGCCGCGCGGAAAAGGATGGGACCCTTATGCGCCGTGGATTCGGCAGTTCGTGTATGGTGTTCGCCGTAGTTCTCGCCGCCGTTGCGTTGAGTCTTTCGTCGTTTGCGGCGGAATCTTCGTCCAAGGCGCCGGTTTCGCCAACCCCGGCGCCGCCGCCGGAGCTGCCGGCCCGGCGTCAGGCCGCCTCCAAATCG
>JAPLSS010000800.1 GCA_026398515.1 Candidatus Sumerlaeota bacterium
CGGCGTGCGCCCGTGGCTGGTGGCGATCGCGTAGACCGCCAGCGACGCCCCCAGCGCCCCCACGAACGCCAGCGCCGGCAGCCAGACCGGCGAAAGAACGTCCAACCCGAGGAAAATGGCGCACACCGCCCCGAGCGCCCCGCCGCTGGAAACCCCAAGGATGTCCGGAGACGCCAACGGGTTGTTGAACAGCCCCTGCAGGAGGCAGCCGGCGACCGCCAGCCCCGCACCGACCAGCGCCGCCACCAGCACGCGCGGCGCCCGAACGTGGAGGACGATGAACTCGTAGTTCGTCGGCCAGTCGCCTGCTTTCGCCAACTCGAGTCGATGCAGCACGATCCCCAGCGCCTGCGATGGCGAGATCTGCGCCGCCTCGCCCCAGCAGATCCCGGCCACGACGGCCAACAGCAGGGCCAGTGAAAGGACGGGGAAAAGGAATGCGGGGCGTGGGCGACGGAGCATGGGTGGTCAGGTCTCAAGTTTCTCGTTCCAGGTTTCTCGTTTCTTGTCTCAGGCCTCTCGTTTGACGGAAAGCCTCTTTGAGCGTGTTCGGAAATGATGTTGGTTCTTGCGCGAAGCGCTTTGGAGTGCGGCAGCTTGCTGCCGCTTTAGCTTGGAATTGCGCGTTCCGCCGACCAATCGCAACCAAAGCGACGGAAACCTCGGCGGCACAACCGCCTGCCGCCTGCTGGGCAAGCTGCCGCACTCCAAAGCGCTTCGCGCATCACTACATAAACACCCACGCCTCGAACATGCAACAGTGCGTCAGTTCGTGGCGCAATCTTCGCGACGAACTTACGGGTTCAGCAATCGAGCCAGTTCCTCGATGCCATCCGCGATATAGTGGCTGACCGGGGACAAGCGGCGCCCGGGCATGACAATCACGCGGTTCTCGCGCACCGCCTGAAGCGCGCCGAGCGAAGGGTTTTCGTTCAGCGCCGCCTGCGCCTCGCCCCGGCGCGCCTCTTGCCCTTGCAGCAGCAGCCACTGCGGCTGCCACGTCAGCAGCACCTCCAGCGCGATCTCCTGGTTGCCCTCGATGCCCTTTTCGGCGGCGTAGTTCGCCCCGCCGGCCGCCACGATCATGTCGTTGATCGTCGTGTTCTTCCCCGCCACAAACCCATGGGAATACGAAAGGATGAGCGGGCGCGGTTTCCCCTCGGCGGCCTTCGAGACCGCCTCGATGCGCGGGCGCGCCTGGTCCACCAGCGCCTTCGCCCTAGCCTCCTCGCCCACCGCTTGCCCCACGGTCTCCACGTTTCCCAGGATCTGATCGATCGAGTCGAAGAACTGCAACTGGAAGACCGGCAGTCCGGCCCCTTTGAGCATGCGGAGGAATTCGGGCTTGGAATACGACGCCACAAAGATCAGGTCCGGCGCCAGGGCGACGACTTGCTCGGCATGGCCCGCCACGCGTTTCTCCACCGCTTTGGCCTTCTCGACGACGTTGCTGTATTCCGGCTCGTCGGCGAACACCGACAGCGCCAGGATGCGTTTCGGATCGACCAGGTCCAGTAGGATCTCGTCGGTCGCCAACGTGGCCGAAACGATGCGCTCCGGCTTGCGCGGGATGGTCAGCGCCTCGCCGTTGGGCTGCGCCAGCGCGCGAGGAAACCCATCGACGGGCTGGCTGGAAACCGGAGGCGCCGGCGCGGTGTCGCAGGCCAGCAGCCCGACGCACAAGGCGATCAGCGCAAATGCCGGTGGCGGCAAAAAGGGGCGCCTATCCAAGTGTTGGCTCGCGGAGACAAGATGGCCGGAAGAACGGATGTCCATCGCAGTCCAGGTTTCTTCCCACACGCCGCCGCTGCAAGTCAAAAGGCTTTTCCGGCAAATCGCCGCGCGGCCCAAAGGCGCCGACTCACTCGCTTCTGGGGCCGCCCGGCAGCCGGTGGGCGAATGCCACAAGCAGGAACGTCGCGATCGGCCCAAGGAGCAGCGAGATCAGAAACCAGTTCAATCCGCTGCGGCCTTTCCCCTGCGCCAAGCCGGCATTGAGCAACGCCAAAGTGCCCCACCCCGCCACATATCCCCGATCCATCGCGCCCTCCGTCTCTCGGAAAGTCCCGTCGCACGGACGATCTCTTTTCATATACACGAAACCCGGCTTGTGGGAAAAGGACTGTTCGCTGGAAGGGCCGATACTCAGCTTGTGCAATCGTCCGAGGAACTGCTCATGGCCGACGCTCCATCCCCATCGCCGCGCAACGCCTACTCGCGCGAGGCGATGCGCTCCATCCCCAAACTTCTCCAACTCATCGACCGCAATCCGTTCTCGCCGACGTATGGGTGCTTCGACCGCTCGTATTGGCATTATCGCACGATGGATTTCCCCAGCGGCATGTATCAGGAATTCGTCCTGCCGTTGGCCCTCGTCCATGCGCATCCCTTCGTCGACAACCCGTATTTCGGCAAGAAGCGCGTGGCGCAACTCGCCGAAGCGGGGATCGATTTCGCCCGCCGCTCCTCGCATCGCGATTCCAGTTGCGACGATTACTTCCCTTACGAGCGGGCGCTGGGGGCGTTGGTCTTTTCCCTGTACGCCATGACCGAGGCCCACCAGGTCCTGAAACTCAACCGGCCGGACCTGGTGGAGTTTTACGCGCGGCGCGGCGACTGGCTCATCCGCCATCAGGAAACCGGCCGGTTGACGAATCACCAGGCGCTGGCGGCGTTGGCGCTCTACAACGTCTATCTTCTCACGCGCGACGAGCGATTCCGCCGCGCCTCCGACGAGCGGAAGCGCCTCGCCCTGTCGTGGCAGCACGAGGAAGGGTGGTTCCAGGAATACGAAGGCGCCGATCCCGGCTATCAGACGTGCACGATCGATTTTTTGGCCAAGTTGCGGCAGAAGTCCGGCGACGACAGTCTGCTCGAGCCGCTGGTCCGCGCCGTGCGGTTCGCCTGGCATTTCGCCCATCCCGACGGCTCCTACGGCGGCGAATACGGCAGCCGCAACACGTATCACTTCTACCCGCACGGGTTCGAGCTGCTCGCCCCGCACGCGACGGAAGCCGGCCAGATCGCCGACCACTTTCTGCGGATCGGCCTGCCGCGCGGCACGCGGTATTTCAACGAAGACGACCGCATGTGCTGTCATTACGTTTACGACTGGCTGCAGGCGTATTTGGACTATTGCCCCCAGCGTCCGCCCGACATCCGCGCGGCCGAGCCGTTCGCGCGCTGGCTGCCCGGCGCGAAACTGTTCATCAAAAAGACGCCGCGCTATCACGCCGTGGCCGCGCTGAACAAGGGCGGCGTGATCAAAGTCTTTAATGAGGCGGGATGCGTGGCGAGCGACACGGGCGTGATGGGGCGGCTGGCGGATGGAAAGGTCGTCGTTTCGCATCTCGTCGATCCGGAGCATCGCATCGAGGCGGATGTGAAAGGGGAGACATTCAAAGTCGCCGATTGTGTTTCGCCGGCAGCTGCGGTTCGGGGACGCGGAGATTCGCGTGCGCGATGAGATTGAAGCGCCGGGGGGAACGCGCTTCGAGTCGCTGGCCTGCGGAAGCGACGCGACGTCGATCTACGTAGCCAACAGCAATGTGTACCAGGCCTCGGTCCTGACCGAATGGACGGACCTCGGCGCGCACGTCGAAACGCTGAATCGCGAGGGGCGGGTGGTGATCGAGCGCAGACTGGCTTTGGAGGCCGCCGGAAAACATTCGTGACAGAGATGCGTTTGGACGAATAGCATTGGGAGCATTGGACCCGAAGGAAGGAAAGGCGTCGCCGAGAAAAGAGGCCGACATGCTAACCGAATACATCAGTGCGGCGTTGCGAAAGGCGCACTATGAGTTGTTGCCCGACGACGAGGGAATTTTTGGCTCCATCGAAGGCCTCCAAGGGGTCTGGGCGCAAGCCGCCAGCCTGGAAGCCTGCCGCGAGGAACTGCGGGAAGTCCTGGAAGAGTGGATTGTCCTGGGACTCAAGATGGGCCATCCGCTCCCGTCCATCGACGGCATTGCGCTCACGGCGCAAGAGGTCGCCTAATGCCGCGTTTTGGCCCATCGACTCGCGTCGAGTTGATCCGGTGT
>JAPLSS010000858.1 GCA_026398515.1 Candidatus Sumerlaeota bacterium
ACCACCAGCCCCAGTTGTTCAGGAAGTACGCGTAGTCGAAGACCTTCGAGGGCGGGTCCTTCTGCGCCACCACGCGAATGGACTGGGCAACATTGAAGACTTGGGCTTGGGCCGTGACCTGGTAGTGGCCGCCCAAGCCCGAGGGAGCGTTTTCGATGCGGACCTTCAGTTCCTGATCGCCAGTGAGCGACAGATTGGGCAACTGGCTGTTGTCGTTGCCGGGGGTAGCGGTCCACTCGACCGGGGCGGCCAGGGTGGACTGGGAGCTGAAGCTGCTGTCCTCGCCGATGTGGAACAAGGCGTGCTGCAGGGCGCTTTCCGCCAGGTAGAAGGCCTCTTTGCGCACGGTGCGCTTGGCTTGGGCGCGGAAACTGTTTTGGCCCATGGACACCAACAGAACGGCCGAAACGGCCAGCATGCCGCTGATAAACAGGGCAAGAAGAAAAACGCTCCCGCGCTTGTTTGCGACACCTGATCGGCTTCGCATGGAATTTCGTCCTTTCCGAGACTGTCAGCCCGCTTTCCCGCTCAAGAAGGGGGGCAACGGCCTAAGGGCTCCGCAGGTTGACGTTGTAAGTGAAGTCCATCTTCACCGGAGCGTTGCTCTTCCAACGTTTCCAGGTGTTGCCTCCGTCGGTGATTTCGATCGTGACCGCCAGGGCGTTGCTCTGCGAGGACACGGGAAACGCGAAATACAGATCAGACACATAGGGCCGCAGCGAATTGGCGTCGGGCGGGCCGTCCATAAGGGCGATGTCATTGCCCGCCACGGCGGTGTCGGGATCGTGAACAACCGAATTGCCCTCGGAATTGAACCGGACCTCGTGAAACGTGCCGGCGGGGTGCTCAAACTGCACTTTGGTATAGGCGCTGGCCGAGCCGGACTTCAAGTCGGCCAGGTGGACGGTGTCGCGATTGGCGCCGCGAAGGATGGCGGCAATCTGGTCGATGGCCGCCGTGGCCGTGGCCTTCACGCGCGTCTGGGTCAGGCCGATGTGCTCCTGCTTGGCCATGCCCGTCATGAGGGTGATGGCGCCGGTGGCGATCAGGACGGAGACGGCGCTGGCGATGGTCACTTCGGCCATGGTGAAGCCGGCTCGGGGGTTGGCGGCGCGCCGTGGGAAGGCATGGCGGGGCATGGGCGGCTCCTATCCGTAGAACTCGGTCTTGTAGCACCGAATCTGGAGGGTGTGCGTCAAGGCTTGGGAACCGCCGCGAATGGCGCGGGCGCGCGGGACCCAGCGGAAGTCGATGGTGGCCATCTTGTAGTCGTCGCCCGCCCCGTTCAGCGAATCGTCGAACGTTTGAATGCGCACGCGGAGGCTCGGGTATTGGGCGACGCCGGAGGTGTTGTAACAGACCAAATAAGCCAAATCGGGGAAGTACGCCAGCTCCGTCGAAGTCAGGCTGAGCCACGAACTGGAATCCGTGTACGCCGGGATCGCGCGGCCGGCGGATGGGCCGTCGGGCAGCTGCGCCCCGGCATACAAGCCCATGAAACCCAATCCCATGCAGTTTTCCGCGTAATCCTCGAGATACGAGGCCACGATGGCCTCCTCCTGGGCCCGTTCGTCGAATAGCAGGTATAATTGCATGCTTTGCAGCGCGCCGACGGCCACAACGGTGAACACCGCCATGGCGACCAAGACCTCGACGAGAGTCAGGCCGCGCTCGACCCCCCGGATTTGAAGTCGGATCGAAAGCGAGTCTCGCATGGGCCAAGCCCCGTTCACGCGCGAAGCGCCGGGCCGCTAGAGCCGCAATAGCCCGTATTCGTCTTCTCGGCGCCGCGCGCCGAAAACTTGAGTCATTTGTGCGCAATGACCGCATAGCAGGGTCTTGCCCGAACCATCGGGCGCCGAAGGATCGACCTTGAGTTCAGACATCCAATTCGGGGACATTCATGAGAAGTGCCCGCCAGCGGGTAGCGGCGCGCCCCGTGGCCGACGACCCACCAGGCACTGGATTCCACGCTGGGAAGCGCGAGGCCGTAGGCTCTTGGATTGGGGACGTTCTCCAGCCAATCCATCAAGAGCCGCGCGCAGGACTCCGCGTACTTCGGATCGCCGGTCGCGCGGCAGGCGTTGGCCAACCCAATGACGGGAAATCCGGCTGCCAGGTCGCTCGGCGGGCCGGAAGAAACGCCCGCGGGGAAGCAATGCCAGTCGAAGTGGCCTTCGCCGAAATCCACCGTGACGCCTTCCATTTCGATTCGATTGGCCATCGTATTCTCATTGGCGCGTTGCCAGTCGGGCCGAATGGTCGGGCGCTCGACCAGCCGATCCTTGGCATAGCAGGTCAACGACGTCGACCGGCGAGATCGCCACGTCGTTGTCGACCGGCGGCGTGGTTCGGCTCTTCGCGATGGGGTTGTCGTTCTTTCCGTCTTCGAACACCGTTTCGCCGTCGACGGACGCAATGTCCGCCGAACCGGCCAGACGGATACGCGCGTTCGTTTCGGAGGTCGCTCGGTTGATCAGGAAGACGCCATACTCCGCGCGCGCCGGGGGCGGGGCGCCGGCCGCCAGCAGGCGCGTCCAGGCCGGGAGGGTCAGGCGCCTTCGCACGGGGGGTTTACGGTTGCCGAATTCCTGGGCGAGGAATCCGGACCCGACAACGCGCAGGCTGGAAAGCCTACGCCACGGACCACGCCTGACCCTATGAAGGATGGCCCCCGACTCGTCGCGGCGAAGACAACTCCCGGACGCGCCAAAACTCATGCCTCCCCCGGAAATCCTGTTGAATGTCTTCTTGGCGGCATGCCAGTCTCTCTTCGCCCGCGGGTCGCGCGGGCTTGCCGGCTGGGCCATGGAGAATGGAAATCGGCGGAGCGTGGCGAGTCGCCGCGCCCCGGACGGGAAAGGACGCCTCGATGTTGGTCAACGAGCTTCCCCCCTTGCCGCCCATTGAAGATCCCGGCGGCAAGGAAACGGGCCGCATCCTCGAAGACGAGGAAGTCGACTGGGACCGGTTGCGCTTTCAGGCGCGCCTGCGGATGGAAGAATACGGCGATTGGCAGGACGAAGAGGGCGACGATGAGGACGAGGACGAAGACGACAGGCCTTCGATCGTCGACGAGATGGATGAAGAGGACCTGCTGGCCTACGCCGGGGACAACATGCCGCCGGTGCGCCGCGAGGTCGAGCAGGAGAACGCCATCATGCTGCGCCGCCATCAGCAGTTTCGCACGGCGGCGGTTTACGTGGCGAAGGCGCTGGCCGAACTGCCGGCGGTGCGGCGGGTGACGCTCTTCGGGTCGGCGGCCCAGCCGCTGCGGAAGGAGGTCCCGCGTTTTCGCCGGTTCCGCCGCGCCAAGGTGAGGATCTGGCACGAATGCCGCGACCTCGATCTGGCGGTGTGGGTGTCGGAGCTCGGCGATCTGCGCGCGGTGCAGAAGGCGCGGGCGCAGACGCTTCTCTTATTGCAGTGCGAGAAGGATATCGGCACGGCGAACCACCAGGTCGACGTCCATATCCTGGAGCCGGGAACGGACCGCTACCTCGGCCGCCTGTGCGAGTTCAAGGACTGCCCGCGCCCGGCGTGGAAATGCGAAGGGCTGGACTGCGGGAATCCGCCCTACCTGCGGCGGTTCCGGGACTTCCGCTGGCGGCCCGACGCGTTGCGCCCCGAGGCCTCGACCCCGCTGTTCATTCGCGAGAGCAAGTGAGCGGCTCCTGAGGAGCGCGGCGGGGTGCGGCACCGGCGCGGCCCAAGAACCGCCGGCGGCCACGCTTCTCTCGGGCCTCGTCGCCGGCGATCCGCGCACCGGCCAGCCCTATCTGAAGCTGCCGATGCCCAAGCCCGAAACGCTGCAAACCCTCGCCGGTTTTCAATCCGCGCTGGCGGGAAAGAAGTGAAAACACCGTCTTGATAAACGGCAATGTCAGCATGATGGAGTCAGGATAATGGAGTGTTGTCTTGTCGCTATTATCCTGACTTCGCCTTCCGACTTCTGGAGATCGCAAAACCATATCCAACGAAGGGGGGTTCAATCCATGAAACGCGGAATCATTCTGGTGGGCGCGGGAAATTGGGGCCGGTCGTGGCTGCCGTTCATCCAGGAGTCGCAAGGCTGGGAGCTGGCGGCGCTCGTCAGCCGCGGCGGTGAGAACCTGAAGATGGCCCGCGAGAAGTTCAGCATCCCCGCGGAGAAATGCGTCGCCACGCTGGACGACGCGCTCAAAGGGCCGGCCGAGGTCGTGCTCATCACCGCCCCGCATCAATATCACGTGCCGATGGCCGTCGAGGCGATGCGCGCCGGACGCCACGCCCTGATCGAGAAGCCGCTGAGCGACGATTTCGACGCGGCGCGCCAACTCGTGGAGTTCGCCGAACGCTCCGCCCAGAAGGCCTGGGTCGTGCAGAACTTCCGCTTCCGCCCGGGGCTGTGGCGGCTGCATCGCTCTATCGCCGCCGGAACGCTGGGCCGGCTCCAATCCATCCGCCTCCTCTTCCGCATCGGCTCGAAGAAGAAGGCAGGCGCGCCGCCGCAGGAGTGGCGTCGCGCGCAATGGAGCTTCCTGCTCAACGAGATCATCATCCATCACTTCGACATGGCCCGGTTCGTCGCCGGCCAGGACGCCGAATGGGTCTGGTGTCACGGATGGAAGCCGTCGTGGATAACGACCGACGGCCCCGAGGCGGCGTCGGCGACGGTGGGCTTCCGTGGCGGGGCGGTGCTGGAGTTCAGCGGCCGCTGCAAGGCGCTGTGCGGACCGGCGACCAAGTTCGACGGGCAATGGATCGTGGAGACCGACCGCGGCGCGGCCTCCTACAACGGCGACACGGTGGAATGGGACGGCGCCGACGGGGAATCGGCGGAACTCCTGGATGATGCCGGCTTCCCTGGTTTCGACCGCGGCGGCGTGCTCAACGACCTGACCGCCGCGCTTGATGGCCGTCCGACCGCCGCCCTGCCGACCGCGCGGGACAACCTGCGCAGCTTCGCGATGGTCTGCGCGGCGATCCGCTCGGTCAAAGAACGCCGGCGGGTGGAGTTGGCGGAGTTCCTGTAACGCGATGGCGCGTCGAAGCCAAGAATGGACCAAGGCTTGGGAACTCCCCCGAAAACAGGGGATGGAGTCCCGCCATCAGGCGGTTCGCTAGCGGGAAGCCGCAAACCGCTATGAGGCACTCTCCCGAAGATGGCCGCCTTTCGGCGACGCGAGGCTCCATGAGTCGCCATCTCCCCGCGTCGCCCGGCGGAAATGTTTGTCGCCTCATGGGAAAACCTTACCGAAGGACTCCTGAGAGATGCCAGCTGCGCCCTCTTGGGTGACGGCGGGGCTGGCGCGCCTGGGGCGCCTGGCGTTGGACGGGACGAAGGTCCGGGCCAACGCCTCGAAGCACAAGGCAATGAGTTCGGCGGCGCTGGCGCCGCCTGCTTGTTACGAGCGGTTGGAGTCGAGAGAAGCCGAGTGGGCCGCCGAGGTCGACCGGGTGCTGGCCGAAGCCGAAGCGGTCGATGCTGAAGACGACGCGCGCTACGGGAAGGGCGCGCGCGGAGCAACAGGCCGAGCGGGAGCGGCGGGAAGCCGACGGCCGGAGCTACCCGAGGCGGAGTCGCAGCTCTTGGACGAGCTTTCCTATCACTGGCATCAAGTGCGAAAACGGATTTCAATATAGATCTGCCGCCCGAGCGGTTTCTGGGAGCGCGGGCAAAGCCATCCGCGCCCCCAGAAACCGCATCTTTGCGCTGACCTCCTTTCTCCCTGCTCCTCACTCCGTGTTCGCCTTGGGCCGGCCCCACCACGCCCGCGCGAACTTTTCGAGGTTCGAATAGTCGTTCTTCCAGGTCGTGTACATGACGCCGATGAGATGGGGAACGCTTTCGGCGGCCTTCGACCATTCCTTGAAATCGACATCCACGTCGCGGTCGTAATAGGCGGCGATCATCTGCTGGTGGCCGCGCCCGGCGAAAAACTCCAGGCCGGGGCGGGCGATTTTGCCGCTTCCCCACTTCATCACGATCACGTTCGTGTCGAGGCCCTCCCACGAACCGGCCCACGTGTTGTTCGCCAGATAGTAGTTGGCGCGGGCGTTGTGATTCGGATCGAACATGTCGGACCAGACGAAAACCGGCTTGCCCGGCGCGGCTTGCGCAGCGATTTCGTAGCAGCGGCGGATGTTGAACGCGAGCAACTCGCCCGTCGTTTTGAACTGCTCGGTCTCCTTCGGCTCCCATCCCGCGCAACGGATTTCGTCGTGCGACATGAACAGCCCGTCGGGCGCGAAGGCTTCCACCGCCTTCTGCGCCTCCTCTTGGCACAGATCGAAGACCTTCGGATCTTCCAGGCTACAGTTGACCTGATCGTCGTAAACGATCGTCGGGTGATAGCAGGACAAGAGGACGCGCTGCCCCTCGCGGATGCGCGAGTCCTGGGTCAGGCGAATCGCCGGCGGCTCGTGGCGCGTCTCGAACGAGCCGGACCACGGCGTCTTCCCTACCGCGGGATCGGCGAGCGGCTCGAAATCGCGGCCCTCGTCGTAGCGCGTTCCGTCCTCGCCGACCACCGACAGCGGGAGCCGTTCGCGCCGAAGAACATTGAGCGTCGGGACGCTTTCGATCCTGAGGTCATCCCACCAGATGCGGCCCGCTTTGCCGCCCCACGCGCCGACGTAAATCCGGACCGCCGTGTTGTCGAGGCTGTTGAAGGTCACGCGTTGCTCGACCCAGTCGGTCGTCAGATCGCGGACGGAGCCGATCGGCTGCTCCTTCCCGCCTCTCAGCGCCTTCAGATGCTGCCATTGCAGCGTGCGGTCGCCGCTGACGAGGGCCATGACTTTGACTTCCTCGGCGGTCAGGCCCTCGGTCTTCATCCACACGCGCAGGCGATACTGCTGCCACGGCTTGACGGCGACCTCCTGGACGACGCGGCCGTTGGGCAGGTCGGGCACGCGGCCGAAGTTCTCGAAGCGGATCGAGACCTTGCCGTCCTTGGCGATCTGGGAATCGATGAAAGACATCTTTCCCGGACCGTCCTGGAAGCTGAATCCGACGGCCTGATCGCCCTTGTATTCCTCGAACGACCCGTTGCGAATGGCGGCGGTCGGCTCGGGCTCCAACGCGCTGTTGCGCGCAACGAGCGGCGCGTCCTTGACCGGCATCCCCGCGGCGAGATTCGGATCGTTCCACAGAAGCGACCCGGCATACCCGAAAGGGAAGACGCAAACAACAAGATCCATCTTGAGATCGCGCGTCAACTGGCGCAGGCGTTGCGCGTTGGCTTGCCAGCGTTGCGGCGAATCGAGCTTCCACCAGAAGCCGGTCTTGTAGTCGGTGAACAGAACGCCATTGTAGCCGGTCGCCGCGGCCCGCCGTAGGATCTGTTCGATTTTCGGCAAGTTCTCATTCACGTACAGGTTGCTGGATAGATAGACCCAGCGCTTCTGCCAGCGCGCCGCCTCCGGCGCTTCGGCCGCGGGAAGGATGAAGGGTTGGGCCAGGAGAATGCCGAGGGTCGCCGTTCGCGCCATCGCCGTCCATTGAGTTCGCATGGTTGCGGCTCCTTGATTGGATCAAGCACCGTCGAAGAGAAACGGAAGGATCGGCCGCGACCTCCAGAACCGTCTCCGCCTAGGGCTCCGGCGTTTCGCCGATGGCGTCGAGGCGCTTCTTGGCGTCGCGATAGACGTCGGCGGCCAGCGGGCCTTTGAGGGCGGCCTCGACGTTCTCGCGCAGGTGGGCGGGGTTGAGCGTGCCGACGATCGTCGTGTGGCAATGCGGGTGAGCGAGCGTAAACCGCAGGAGGAAGGCCGTGCGGCTTTCGCCCGGTTCGCGCAACTCGTCGAGTCCGGCCCGTTCGAACCGCGCCCAGCGGTCGGCGGCGCCAAGGCCCGCGCCCGGCTCGCCGCGCGCCACGCCGCCGCGGATGATCACCCCCGCCCCCGCCTCCGCCGCCCGCGTGATCAGGTTCTCGTGGCGGCGTTCGAGCGCGGAATAGGGGATCTGGAAGGCGTCGAAAACGCCCCAGCCGATATAGGTCGCCAAGTGGGGGCTGGTCGACGAGCAGCCGATGAAACGGGTCGCGCCGGCGTCGCACAGTTCCTTGAGGACGTCGACCAGGCCCGCCTTCTCGCAGACGTCCGCCGGGGGATTGTGCAATTGGAGGATGTCCACGCGCGGGGTCTGCATCTTGAGAAGCGAATCGGCGATGTTGCGCCGCAGGTTGTCGCGGGTCCAGACGTGGGGCGTTTCGTCGCGATCGCCGGCGAACACCACGTGGCACCCGCACTTGGTGGCGACGTGGAACTCGGCGCGGCGCGCGGCCAGATAACGGCCGATGTACAATTCGCTCTTGCCGTAGTCGTTGGCCGTGTCGATGAAGTTGATCCCCGCGTCGAGCACGGCGTTGAGGATCGTTCGGGCTTGCTCGTCGGAGCAGGGGCGGCCGCGCCAGATGCGCTCGCCGCGCGCCTCCATGGCGCCGTAGCCCAGCTGGGTGACTTCCAGGCCCGTGCGGCCCAGGACTCGCTTGGGTAGAGACATGGTGGTTTGCCCTCCGTCCCAGATTGGAGCGGTTCCGGCGGTGTGCCCGATTCTTCCCGCGCCGCCGCCCGCTGGTGGGCGCGAGTGTGCCTTGGCCGGGACGCGGGATTCAACAGGATTCGGAATCGAAGGCCGCCCGGCAGCGCATCTGTCGAAATCGGGAGACGGCGGTGCGGCGTCGGAGTCGCTTTGGGCGATTCCTGGCCGGTCAAAGAGAGAGGGACTGCCTTGTTTTGGAGCGCCTGGCGCAAAACGGCGACTTGCTCCAGCCGGTCGACGGACGGCCCTCCCCGTGGCCTTCTCTCGATGTCGGGAGATGCGCCCGGCCTCGTTTCTCCCCGCATTTCTCATTTTGCTTTCCAATCCGGGCGCGGCATAATGACGCCATGAGTCCCCTGGGATTCAGCATCGCGTTGTTTGTGGCGCTGGGGCTGGCCGGGTTGCTGGTCATGGAGTTCTGGCGTTGGAGGCGGAAATGCGCCGCCGACGGGCCAGAGGCCTATCCGCGCCGCCGTTTGCTGCGCCGAACGGCATCCGTTTTGCTCCTGGAAGGGGCGTTGGGGTTGATCGTGTTCTCGGAATGGCGGTTGGACCAGGGCGCGGGGCCGTGGCCCCAAGTGGCGGCGCTGTGCTCCGGCTTGGCGCTTTCGCTGGGGGCGCTGTGGATCGCTCTGGGCGATTTGCGGGATTCGGCGAGACGCGCGGCCCACGAATCCGAGACGGCGGCGGCGCTGGCGCGGGAGCGGTTGCGGCGAGCCCTGGGGGAAAAAGGATTGAACGTGGAATTTCGGACGGGGCCGGGAGGCCAACGACCGGATTCCGCGCGCGGGAATCAGGAGCCATGAGATTAGCAGCCAGGACGCCCGCGAGCGCATCCGCGGGTTCATCGAGAAGAACAAGGAGATCATGCTCGCGTTCGTGATCGAGGTGCAGAACGGGCAGTACAACGTCATCGTGGGCGACTTCCGCGATCCGGAAACGCGGCGCGAGGTGCTGGCGCACGGCCAGGATTACGAGGCGACTCTGAACGAAGGAGACGAGGAGGCGATGAAACTCGTCCTCCAGCGCCAGGACCTGCCGGTGAGACTGGCGCCGTTGAACCAGGAGGCTCACCCCGGGCTGCACCTGGCGTACATGATCAGCGACAGCGAGATTTACCGGCGCATTGAGGCGGCCGGCGCGGAGATCACCCGGCGCGTGGCGGTGATGACCTCGGTCCTGTGCGCGGGCCTGGTCGCCGCGTTCATCATCGTGTGGGCGCTGGTTCGCAACCAGGTGCGCCTGCTCGGCGAGAATGAACGCCTGGATCGCATGGCGTACGTGGGGACGCTGGCGTCGGGCCTGGCGCACGAGATCTGCAATCCGTTGAACGCGATGAGCGTCAACCTGGGCGTGGTCGAGGAGGACATCAGCGATCCCCGGCCCGACTCGACCGATCGCGTGAAGCGCATCCTGCAGCGCCTGTCGGCCGAGATCGGGCAACTGGACACGGTGCTCAACAACTTCCTGGCGTACGCGCTGCCGCGCGAAAGCCGCCGGGAGCGGACGAAGCCGGCCGCGGCGATCCAGGATGCGGTGGATTCGCTGGAAGGCGAACTGGCCGACCGGCGGATCGAATGCGCGCTGGAGTTGGACGAATCGCTGGAGATCGACGGCGACCCGGCGGGGTTGCGCCAAACGTTTCACAATCTGGCGCTCAACGCCATCCAGGCGATGGACGGGCCGAAGCGCCGGCTGCGGGTGCGCTGCTGGAAGGAAGACGGCCGGGCGCGCATCGACTTCGAGGACACGGGCAAGGGGATTGAACCGGAAGAGATGGACCGGGCGTTCGAAGTGTTCTACAGCTCGAAGCCGGGCGGCGCGGGATTCGGCCTGCCTATCGCACAGCGCATCGTGCGCGACCACGGCGGGCGGATCTGGGCGGACTCAACGCCGGGCAAGGGCGCGACGTTTCATCTGGAGTTTCCGCTGTCATAAGCAGCGCCGGCTGTTGAGTGGCGCCACGCCAACTATACATGGCGACATAAGCAAGGAAGCATATTTTGCGAGCGCTGAGCCGGGTGCATACACGAATTCTAGCGCCGGGCATCATCCGCAAGAATGACCGGAAAACCGGGGACAGGCACGCTTTTCCGATGGATCGTGAACCGGTGAATCCCAGAGCTTCGGTCGGAAAAGCGAGCCAGTCCCCGTTCTTCCTGATTCTGGTGCTAGAATTCGTGAATGCACCTCCCCTGAGCCCGCCTTTGGATTGCCGGCCTCTGGGACCCCGAAAGGGGTCGAATGTGAATAGCCGTGGGCGCCAGCTCACGGAAGGACGCCTAACGGGAATTCGACCCTGGAGGGGTCGAACGAGGCGCGGCGCCAACCGTGCGACCCCGTCAGGGTCGAGAGAATGGGG
>JAPLSS010000483.1 GCA_026398515.1 Candidatus Sumerlaeota bacterium
GCCCGAGGAGCCCCAGGCGGTTCCGCCGTCGGCCACGCCGCCCGCCGAGGAGCCGGGCGAGTGACGCCCTAGGTGTTGAATGGCGCCGCAGGCTTGGAGTGCGCCTGGAACGCATCAGGAAGGAGCCGCCCAAGCGGATGAGACGAATTCTGATCATCGGCCTTCTGTTTCTGGGCGCGATCCTGATCGAGGAAAGCATGCTTCCGTTTCTCGTTCCGGGCGGCGTGGCGTTGCGGTTGGTCACGCTGCTCGTGGCGTCTTTGGGCGTCTGCAACGGTTCGGTCGTGGGCGCTGGCGTGGGCTTCGGCGTGGGCATTGTGGTTTCGCTGCTGACCTTCGAGCCGTTGGGCCTCGCGTCGCTGGCGCTGATCGCGGTCGGCTGGACCGCGGGACGAGCCACGGCCCGCTTCCCCCTGGCCACGCTTCCGGCGCGCCTCCTCTTGATGTTCGGCCTGCTGGCCCTGGAGGCGGCGGTGACCTTCGTGGCCGGCTGGGCGTTTTTGAAGGTCGCCTACCGGTTCCACTTCTTGGACCTTCTGTCGGCCACGCTGGTTTCCCCGGCCGTGCTCTTCCTGGTGGAGCGCGTCGCCGGCTCTCGCGCTCCGGCGTCCCCGTAGGGTCGTCCTCGTGGCGCGGGCATGCATTCGCTTGACACCGAGGCGCGATTCGCCCCAGAAAACAGGAAAGTTGCGCGGCGTTGCCCGCGCGGCGGCGACGGGAACGTGTTTCATGCGTTTGTTTGACGTCAGCCAACGCCACCTGCGGCGGTTCGACCTGTGGCTGGCCCTGATAGTTTTCGGGCTCAGCGTCTTTGGCGTATTTCTCCTGTGGGGGGCGTTCGGCGGGGAGACGTTCGTGGGCTACGCCCGGCGCCAGCTGATGTGGATTGCGCTGGGGGGGGCGATCCTGGCGGCGTGCTGTTTTCTCGACTTGAAAACGGTCGAAGTGATCAGTTATCCGTTGTACGCCCTGTGCCTGCTGCTGCTCGTCGGCTTGCTCTTCCTGGGACACGGCAGCGGCGGCGCGCATGCCTGGTACCGGTTCGGCCGCGTGCAAATCCAACCTTCGGAGTTCGCCAAGATCCTGACGGTCATCGTGCTGGCCTCGCACCTCTCTCGCTTCCGGTCGCAATTGGGGCGCCCGGCGGGACTCGTGGTCCCCGCGCTCATCGTCGGCGTTCCCGCGCTGCTGACGATCCTGCAGAACGACACCGGCACGGCGCTCGTGTTCCTCCCCATCCTCCTGACCATGATTTACATGGCGGGCGTGCCCAAGCGCATCCTCGGCGCCCTGGCCATCGTCGCTCTCCTGGCGGCGGTGATCGCCCTGCCCCGGATGCACCCGTATCAATTGGCGCGCATCTCCACGGTCCTCGGCAAACGCTTCAGCGACCCGCTCATGCAGGCCATCGGCAGGAATCCCGAGGACATCTGGCGGAAAGCCGAATCCGCCTCGCGCTGGCACAGCGAACAGGCGCGCATCGCCCTGGGATCGGGGCGCCTGTTCGGCAAGGGATGGGGCAAGGGGACGCAAACGAGCCTGGCCTTGGTCCCGCGGTTCTACACCGATTCCATCTACGCCCCCCTGGGCGAGCAGTTCGGCTTTGTCGGCTGCGCGCTGCTGCTGGCCGCGTACGCCTTCCTGGCCGTGCGCGCCGCGCGCATCGCCCTGGACGCCCGCGACATGTTCTCCTCGCTGCTGGTCGTCGGGCTGCTGACGATCTTCGCCGCCCACGTCTTGATCAATCTGGGCATGGCCGTCGATCTGCTGCCGATCATCGGGCTGCCTCTGCCGTTTCTCTCCTACGGCGGATCGTTCTTGCTGACGCTATTCGTCTTGTTCGGGCTGATCCTGAACGTGGGAATGAAGAAGTACCTATACTGATAAGAGCCGAAAGCCGCCGGCCCTCAAAACGGAATCGGCGGGCGCGGCGTTTGGCCGCGTCCGCCGATTCAACCCTCGCGGTCCTCAGTGAAAACAGCGGTGTGGCTCAGTCGAGGCCCGTGAACTCGCGGATCAGCCGCAGGGCCTCGCGATACGCGGCCTTGGTGCCCTTGCCCAGCTGGCCGAAGGTGTCGCGCAGGATATTGATCTCCCGCCCGGTGGGCCTGTAAACGGCCCACAATTCGTCGTCGGCCAACAGGTCGCGCAGGCCCTTCGGCAGGGCCGCGTCCTTCTTCACCGCCGCGCGCATGTCATCCCGATCCGAATAGGTCGAGTAATCGCGCGGGCCGGCCTTGCCCTTCTTGCCCCCGGCCTCGGCGGCCACTTCCGCCGTCAGGTCGATGAAGTCCTGATATTCTTCCGGCAGTTTCGACTTCACCCACAACAGAACGGCCTTGCGCTGCGGGATGTCGAAGTCCTTGGCCATCTTCAGCCACAGCTCCAGGGAGGGCTTCACATAGCCCTTCTCGAACTTGAAGATCGCCGGACCCGACACACTGTACTTTGAGCCGAATTGATCCTGCGTCATGTTGAGGACTTCGCGATGGCTGTGGATCTGTTCACCCAGGTAATTCTTCATTCAAGCAATCTCTCCTTTCTCGTTAGTAGTTTCCCTGAGACTTGCGACGTACAGTCCGTGCTCTTGCCCGAAAGTGGGGCCTGCCGAAACCCCTCCATAGTTCGTTGTTTCAGGAACTGACAGCCACTATCGCTCCATTCCCTTGGTGAAATCAAGCGTTTTTTTCGCGAACCGCAGCCAGCTCGGCTGACAATTCATGATCTGTCTTGCTTCAACCAACAAACGCTTTGCGAACTCTCGGGGGGCGCCCCACACTCTTAAGATCATTTTCACCAAAACGACCTGGGCTGGCAAGCGGAAAAATCACTCGTTCGAGGGATTTCTCACCATTTGTCCCGGCGGCGGCGCCTCCCGCGGCTCCGGCGGGCCGATTCGCCGCCCCAGAACGCGCCTCGGGCGCCGAGGGCCGGACCATTTGGACGCGCGCGCGACGACAAGAGCCGACCTGGAACGGGCCTCGCCGACGGCCGTCCCGCCGAATTTGCTTTGACACCCTGCCGGACGAACCTCTATAGAGCCGGCAAGCGCGCGGTTCTCCGCCGCGCTCGGCAGGAGAAGGCGAAGGCCCCGCGGCCGTGCGCCCGAGGGATTCTTGTCTGGAGAGGACGGCCATGCCCGCCCAAGGCGGCTCTTCCCGTCAGAGACTGAGCAAGCAGGAGATCGTCGAGATCCTGAAGCGCAATTTCGAGCTCTATCGCAACGAGCCGAACTTCATCGAGTATCTGATCCAGCTGGCGTTTTACCTCATCCAGTTTCAGTACGACCCCAGCTTGCCCGACGCGCCGCGCGACATCGAGCCCGGCCCGAATGCCATTCCCCCCGCTCCCACCGAGCCCGGCAGCGCCGAGATGGAGATCGTCACCTCGCTGCAAGCGACGTTTTCCATCGAGCACAACAGGGCCGTCTGCCCCTTTTGCGGAAAGCGCGTTCGGCGCGGGGATTCCTGCCCAAGTTGCGGCCTCACGCCGCTGGCTTGACCTCGGGCGCATCCCGCCATATAGATCCTCCACCAACCGCCCCCATGCGGGATGCGCCCCTTGACCCATCCAACACTCTGGACTCGCCCCATGGAACCCGAGATCTCCATCATTGTTCCGGTGAAAAACGAGGAAGCCAACATCCGGCCCCAGGTCGAGGAGATTCGCCAGACGATGGCCGCCCTCGCGCGCCCGTTTGAGATCCTGTACGTCGACGACGGCTCCACCGACGGCTCGTGGGCCGCGCTGTTGGAGATGCGCCCGCGCTGCCCCGAGCTCAGGCTCCTGCGCCTGGACCGCAATCACGGCCAGTCGGCGGCGACCGACGCCGGCATCCGCCATGCGCGGGGCCGGATCCTGGCGACCCTGGACGGCGACATGCAAAACGTGCCCGCCGACATCCCGCGCCTGCTCGACGCGCTGCGCGACGCCGACATGGTGTGCGGCTACCGGGTCGCGCGGCGCGACACCGCCTGGCGGCGCTTTCAATCGCGCCTGGCCAACGGCATCCGCAACTGGCTGACCGGCGACACGATCATCGACACCGGATGCTCGCTCAAGGCCTTCAAGCGCGAGGCCTTCGCGAACGTCAAATTCTTCAACGGCATGCACCGGTTCATGCCGACCCTGGCGCGCATGGATGGCTTTCGGGTGGCGCAGATCCCCGTGTCGCACCGTCCGCGCCGGCGGGGCAAGACCAAATACAGCATGCGGAACCGCCTCTTCAAGTCCTTCCACGACCTCCTGGCCGTCCGTTGGATGCAAAAGAACCGCTTGTCCTATCGCGTGGCCGAGGACATTCCCGCGGCCGTGGACGACAAATAGGCCCGCTTCGTCCGTAGGTCCGATCTATGGAGGAAGCCACGGCGTTTTCCCGCGCCTTTTTCATTGCCGCTTCTCCTGAATCTACGCCACAATCCGGCCCGGCTCCGCGAATGCGACCGGTTGGATGGCGCGTTTCCATCCGGCCGACCATCGACGCATGGAACCACTAACCTTCAATTTTCGCGCCTTGCGGGCAAAGCGCCGGGAGCGGCATTCGGCTATCCCCAAGGCCGAACGCGGGGAAGGGATCCTTCATGAACGTCGTCCTGATCTGCCTCGACACCTTCCGCGGCGACTGCCTGCGCGCGGCGGGGCGTCATGAGTTTGTCCAAACGCCGCACCTCGATCAACTCGCCGGAGAAGGCATCCTCTTCGACAACGCGTTCGGCGAAGGACAGCCGACGATCCAGTTCCGCCGCACGCTGCTGACCGGGCGGCGCTGCTTTCCGTGGGACATGGATTACGACACCAAGGGGCTGTGGCCGAACTCGCCCGGTTGGCACCAGATCCCGCCGGAGCAGACGACGCTGGCCGAGGCGCTGCTGGAGGCCGGCTATGCCACCGGCTTCTTCTCCGACACCTATCACATGTTCAAGCCGACGCAGAACTTCACCCGCGGATTCAACGCCTGGGAGTTCATCCGCGGCCAGGAAGAGGACCCGTGGCGCGCGGGGCCGTTAAGCGCGATCGATCTTTCCAAGTATCTTCCGCCCTGCGGCACGATCCCCGCCCAGCCGCGCCTCTACCAATACCTGCTCAACATGCAATACCGAAAGTGCGACGACGACTACCTGCCGGCGAAGGTCTTCGCCGCCGCCATTCGCTTCCTCGACGACGTGCGCGATTCCCAGCCGTTCTTCCTTTACGTCGATTCGTTCGACCCGCACGAGCCATGGGGCCCGCCGAAGCAATATGCCGACCTTTACGATCCCGACTGGAAAGAGGGCTGGGAGCCGATCCTCGGCGTGCAGCCGCAACACGATCCGAAATGGGTCCGCCGCTACATCGCCAACTACTATGGCGAAGTCACGTTCACCGACCTCTGGATCGGAAAGCTGGTCGCGAAGCTCAAGGCGCTGAACCTGTACGAGGACACGCTGATCCTTGTCACGTCGGATCACGGGACCGAGTTGCTGGACCACGGCAGCCTGAAGAAGATGGACCATAACGCCCGCCATCGCCACAACTCGGAGATCCTGTGGGTGATGCGCCTGCCGGGCGGAAAGCAGGCGGGCAAGCGGGTCGAGGCGCTCGTGCAGAACCAGGACATTTATCCCACGATTCTCGCCGCCTGCGGGGTGAAGCACGATCCGGTCGACGGGCTGGACGTCATGCCGCTCGTCACGGGACGACGAAAGAGCCTGCGCGATTCCATCATCCTGAGCTGGGGCGCGTGGGCGAACGTGCGCACGCTCGATTGGTCCTACACCTGCAACTACGAAGCCGCCGACCGCGACGAGTGGGTCTTCGACGTGAAAGCCGATTTCAAGGAGATGCGCAACATCGCCAAGGAGAAGCCGGTGATCTGCGCCGAGGCGGTGAAGCAACTGGAGGCGCTGTTTGGAAAGAAGCTGCCCGTTCCCGTGCCGCAGCCGAAATATCGCACCCAGGCGCCATGCGTGATCTGGCAGAATAAGCATTTGGGGAGATGAACCTCGGATGGACAGGGATGAACACGGATACAGGTTTGCGGTTCCTGGGAGCGCCGGCGGCGTTGAGACATCGGCAATGAACCAATCGGAGAAGCTATCCCCCGCGGACGACTTTCGCGGGAGCGTTACGGGGCCGTTCGGAACGATCCTAGCCGACCCTCCGTGGCGATTCGCCAACCGGACCGGCAAGATGGCGCCGGAGCACCGCCGTCTTTCGCGATATGGCACATTGAGCTTTAAGGAGATCATGGAAATCCCCGTGGCCGACGTGGCCGCGCCCCAGAGCCACTTGTACCTGTGGGTTCCCAACGCCCTCTTGCCCCAGGGCTTGGAGACCCTCCGGTCGTGGGGCTTCACGTACAAAACCAACATTGTCTGGCACAAAGTCCGCAAGGACGGCGAGCCGGACGGGCGGGGCGTGGGGTTTTACTTCCGCAACACAACCGAGATGGTTCTGTTCGGCGTGCGGGGTTCTCTACGAACGCTGGCCCCGGGCCGGCGGCAGGTCAATGTCATCCGTTCCATGAAACGGGAGCATTCCAAGAAGCCGGACGAGCTGTATGAGATCATCGAAGCGTGCAGTCCGGGGCCGTATCTGGAGCTCTTTGCCCGCGGCAAGCGAAGCGGTTGGTCGCAATGGGGCGATCAGGTCGGGGACTACGAGCCGGACTGGCCGACATACGCCAATCACTCCACGTCCACGTCCAGGAAGCCAGCCCCGGATTTCCTTGCCGGTCTTCTTTGATCCGTCGTTTGCGGATCACGCGGCCTTGCGTTATTTATGCCGCGATGTATATCTTCATGGAGAGTATGGAGTCCCGCCTTTAGGCGGAATGGCCGCTTGGATCGTCAAACCCGATTCGAGCCATTCCGCTTAAAGGCGGGAGTCCTTGCCCGACCGAATTCTCGCCAGAGAATCCAGCCTTGCTTCCACGCGCCTTTGCCCGCTTCGCCGCCCTGTTCCGCCTGGAACTGAGAGCGCACCTGACGCACTGGCGCTCCTGGTTTTCGTTCGTCCTGGTGGCGGTCTTGTCGGTGAAGGCGATCTTCACGGCGGGGCCGGAAACGCAGACGGCGCTGGGGCTCGTCGCCTCCGCCCAATGGCTCATCCCGGCGTTCGCCGCGTTGATCCTGCTCATGGGCGTGGAGACCGCCGCCGAATGCCGCCGCCCCGGTCTGGCTTCGATTCTCTGGACCAAGCCGTTTTCTTCGTTGAATTACGCCGCCGCCCGCCTGGCCGCGTTGTTCGCCGTGTTGGCGGCGCTGCTGTGCGTTCCGTTCGTGGCCCACTGGGCGATTGCGCGGCGCCTGTGGAACGTCGACTACTCCGTGGCGCCGTCGATCTGGCTGATTCTCTATTGGGCGTGGCCGGCGGCGCTGGGCCTCGGCGCGTTGGCGCTGTGGACCCGGACGCTCTTCGATCATCGGGTCGCCGCGCTAGCCGTGGCGGCGGGCCTGGCGTGGGGAATCTTCGACGCGACGGCGCGGTTTCGTTTGGGGCTGGCCGGGTTCGACGGCGGAGCGTTTGAATCGCTGCTTTCCTCGTATCATCCCGCGGCCGGCAGCGATCTGTTTCACCCCCCGTTTCTCTGGGGCTTGGCGAAGACCGCGCTGCTTGCGTGTTTCCTCACCGTCCTCGGCGCCTGCCATCTGCGCCGCATCGAGCCGGCGCCGATCCGGACGGGACACGGGCGCGTCTTCGGGTTTCCGACCTTTCGCCAGACGCTGCAGCGACTGGCGATCGATCCATCGGCCGGCGCCGAAGTCGTCGCGGCTCTCGCGCTCTCGGCCCTGGCCGTGGGGGGAGTGACAACGTTTGACCTCGTGAACGCAAGAAAGCAGGAAGCCCGGGAGCAGCAGTGGGCCGCGGCGATCGCCGAGACTCTCCCTCAACGGTTCGCGCCTCTGCCCGCCGTCAAATTCGCCCGCGTGGACGCGGAGATCGCGTTGCTGGACCGCGAGCGCGTGCAGGTCGATGCCTCGCTGCGGGTCGTCAATCCGCGCGCGACGCCCATGGAGACCGCCCTGTTCTCCCTCTCCCCCACGCTCGACATCGAATCCATTCAGGACGAACGCGGCCGCCCCGCGTCCTTCGAGCGGTTCGGCGATTGCCTGGCCGTTCAGCCGCCCGAACCGCTGCCGCCGGCGACCACGGAAACGCTTCGCCTGCGATACGCCGGGCGAGTGACGCGCCTGACCGTCGGGGCGCCCGACCCGTTCACGCGGCGCTACGCGGTCGCGCTGACGCCGATCCGCTACTCCGCCCATTTCCCCGTGATTCGCTCGCGCGACGTCCTGCCCGTTCCCGTCGCGGCGATCGGAGGAGACCGCCCGCGCCTGAACGACGCGCCCTCCGCCGCGCCGCACTTGTTGAAGGTGCGCCTCTATGGCGGGCTGCGGGCGTTTTGCCCCGACCAGACGAATTGGGACGTCCAAAGCGCGGCGGACGGAGGCGCAATCCGCATTGACGAGCCGGTGTCGGACGTTCAGCTCCTTGCCGGCCCGTACGTGACGATCGAGGGCGAGTACGGCGGGCTGCCGGCGCGCGCGCATTGCTTCACTCGGGATCGCGACATCCTTCAGGTCGCCTTCACGCTCGCTTCGTTGCAGTTCGAGCGCATCCGCAAGGTCCTTGGCCCTCCGCCCGAAGGCCGCCTGACCTACATCGAGTCCGTCGATCCTTCGTGGACTTCCATTCCGGCGCGCGAGATCCCGGCGCAGATCCTGATCGACATGCGGAAGCGGGAACGGGACTGGCGCCTGGAGGACCGCGAAGCCATCGGCGTCTATCAAGAGGCGGTCAACCGGCTGTGCTCGCTGACCGTGGGCGGCTATTTCGCCACGCGCCTGCGGTTCGCCCCGCCCATCGCGCCGCTGCGCCGGGGGCTGTTCCTGATGCTGTCGTCGGACCTCGAACGCGAAGACATCCGCCGCAGCGCCTTGCGTGTATCGCGCGTTTTCAACGAGCGCGTTTCGCTGGATCAGGGGCTGGTGCGCGGCAATGAACTGACGCGATTTTCCACGCCGTTTGTCTCGCAGGACGAAACGCGCGGAACCGTGGAAGCCGCCGAATCGATCCAGAAGGAGAAGACCGCCGCGATGTTGTGGCGCATGCTGCGCTACCTGCTCGGCGACGAGAGGTTTGTCGGTTTCCTGCAAGATCTCGTCGCCGAACGCGCGCCCATCCCCCTTGAGCGCCTGCAATCGCTGGCCGAAGCGCGCTATGGCGAGAGTTTGGAGTGGTTCTTCGGCCATTGGTTCCGCGAGACCGGCATCCCCCGGTACGAGATCCAGGAAGCCAAGGCGTGGATGGTGGAAAACGACAAGACGCACGAGATCGACTACGACGTGCGCGTCGTGGTGGCCAACCGGGGCCGGGGGCGCATGCCGACGCCGGTCCTGGTGCACTCGGAGCGCGACGAGATCACTCGGCAGCTATGGCTGGATTCGCAGTCCAGCGCGACGCTGGCCCTGCGCATGCCGTATCGGCCCGAGTTCGCCGTGGTCGACCCGCAGGGCTGGATCATCCAGGAAGCCGAATGGCGCGCCGACCGCCGCTCCAGCGGCCGCCCGATGCGATTGGTGGAGATTGAGGAGAAGTGACGTGGATTTCCGATTTGCGATTTCCGATTTGCGCCAAGTGGAAGCGCGCCGCACCCCGGGCCGGATGAGGCATCATGATCCATTTCCGGGAGCGCCGACGGCCATTCACCGTCCACCCCGCCCACCGCGTCCATCCCGACCGCTTCGTCCATTCCGTCCATCCTGTCCATCCCGTCCATCCTGTCCGCCCTGCCCGCCCCAAGCGCCGACGCGCCCGACGACGCCTTGGGCGCGCGCGTCCGCTCCTGGTTCCGCGAGAACGGCAAGGGCTATCGCCATTTCGATATGGTGACCATGGCCTTGGTGGGCGCGGGGATCAACGCCATCGAGTTCATCTCATCGAACATGATTCCCATCACCATGCGGCACTTCTTTGACAGCCGCCTGATGATCTCCATCATCCAAGACTTGAATCGGGTGTTCGGATTCGTCGTGCAGCCGTACGTGGCGACCAGGGGCGACACGCTGCGCACGCGCTTCGGCCGCCGCCGCCCGTTCTATATGATCGGCCTGCCTCTGACGGTTTTCTTCATGCTGCTTCTCGGGTCTTCCCCGCACGTGTTCACCAATGAAATCCTCCGGCACTCTCTGCCCGTCCTCGCCCTGTTGTTCTTCCTGAATGTGTTGATGCAAGCGTCGCAGGACATCAGCTGCGGGACCGAAGGGCCGCTCTATGCCGAGTTGTTTCCGCAAAAGGTATTGGGCCGCGCCAACTCGTTGCGCCCCATTGCCGGCAGCGTCGTTCAGCTCATCATGTTCATTGGGGCGATGAAGCTGGCGATGAAAGACGAGTTCTATCCGTATCTGTGTTCCGCGGGGCTGGCGGCCTTTGGATTGTCGATCGTCGTCTTTGCCATTCGCGAGAAACCCGCGCCTCCCCGGACGTCCGCCCAGGCGGAGGCCTACAGCGTCGTCAAACACGCGCGGATGCTGATCGACAACCGGGAGTATCTGAAGATCGCGATCGTCGGCTCGGTGGGGCTGGCCATGCCGGCCGCCTTCGGGTTGTTCCTTTCGCTCTTCGCCACCGAGACGCTGCATCTGTCCAAGGAGGCATACGGACAAGCGGCGTGGGTCGGCCCGGTCATTGTCCTGGTGGCCGCCTTGCCGGCGGGTTGGCTGGCGGACCGCGTGGGCGCCAAGAACGTGATCGCCCTGGCCTTCTCCATTCAACTGATCGCGGCGCTGTCCATCATGTTCTTCGCCAAAGACGCCTTCACGTTGCGGATCGTCATCGGCGTCAACGCCTTTGGCGGCGCGTTCCAGGGGGTGGCCATGCTTCCGCTGATTTTCCTCCATGCCCCGGCGGAGGATCGCGGCAAGGTCTTCGGGCTGATCCAGTTTGTTCGCGCCTTCGCCGCCACCGTCGTCTCGCCGCTCATTGGCCTCATTGCCGACCTGACCGAGGGCTATCGCGCCGGCTATAGCATTTGCGTCGGTCTCGCCTTGATCGGCATCGTCGCGGCGCTCCTGACCCGCGGCGGACGCCCCGCCGAGGGCGCGGCGGCCGGAGCGGTGGGGGATTGATGCGGGGGCGGGGCGGAGTGGACGGGATGGACGGGGTGGACGGGAATGGGCTGCGGGCGGGGTGGCGCAGCGCCGCGCATCTGTGTTCATCGGTGTTCATCCGTGTTGGTCCGTGTCCGTCCGTGACTCCTTCCTCGATGTTGGCCTTTTTCGCCTTGCCGCGTGCTCGGCGCTGCCTTAACAATGGCCGTTCGATCTTGGGACGGAGGGCGAACCGATGCCGAGCAGCGCGGATTTGCGCAAACTCTATGTGGACTACTTTGTGGCGCGCGACCACCGCCACGTGCGGTCCTCGCCGCTCGTGCCGCCCGACGATCCGACCCTCCTGTTCACCAACGCCGGCATGGTCCAGTTCAAGCCGCTCTACGTCATGAAGTTGCCGAAAGAGCGCCTGTGGGCCACAACGTTTTGTGAGGACCCGGAGGCGGCCGAGATCCTGGAGAAGGAAGTCGGCATCCCCCGCGACCGCATCATCCCGCTCGACGAAAAGGAAAACTTCTGGGGCCCGGCGGGCGAAACCGGCGCCTGCGGGCCGTGCTCGGAGGTCATCTTCTTCACCGGCACGCCGCAGGAGTTGGAAGAGGCGAAGAAGCAGAGCCCCAAGACCATCGAGAAGCGGATTGTCGAGGAGGGCGACCTGTTCTTCGAGATCTGGAACATGGTCTTCCCCCAGTTCGATCAGCAACTCGACGGGTCGCGTCCGCAACTGAAGAACCGCGGCATCGACACCGGCGCCGGCCTGGAGCGCATGACCACCGCGATGGAGTTCATCGCTAGCGGCGGACGCATTCGGTCGCCCTATGACACGGTTCTCCTTCATCCCATCGTCTCAGAGGCCGCAAGGCTCTTGGGCGTATCCTGGGCTCGTGAAGCATCGCTCGAACAGCGTCGTCTTCTCTATCACTTGAAGCGGAATCCCGGAACACGCCACCTTGTTGAGGAAGTCCGTAGTGTCATAAACCATCTTGCAATTCGCGAAGACACGGACCGGTTCCCTGGCCCAGGGAGAATCGTCACTTCGCTGAAGATCAACAGCCGTAAGGACGCTCCTGTGGATCCAGGACTCCTTGCCAAGGTTCAAGAATTGGGGGCAAATGGGTTCGAGGGCTGGAAGCGGACCGACCAATCTGTCGACTTTCCTATCTATGCAGCAAACGCCGTAGCCGATCACATCCGAGCTCTTACCTTCGCGATTGCTGAAGGGGTAGTGCCGTCCCATAAAGGACGAGGTTATGTGATCCGGCGGATTCTCATAAGGGCATTGCGTTTCGCCAATCTGTCTGAAACTAGCGCTGCACTAGAGGAAGCGCGGGAGGTCGATCCGTTTCTGTTCAGACTCGTCGATCCAGTGATCGAGACCATGGGGCGAGTCTATCCAGAGATCGAGGGGGCCAGGGATCATGTGAAGCGGGTCGTTCGGCAAGAAGAGGAAAGTTCCCTAAGGACAATGCGCAACGGCGAGAAACGACTAAGGGAAATGCTGGCAATGGCGAGTTCTCGGTATGACAGAACTCTGCGAGGCCAGGATATCTTCGAGTTGCACGCGACATACGGCTACCCGCCTGAAATGACGAAGGAGGCCGTTGACGAGTATAATCTCCAGTTCAAAGACTTGCAGGACTGGCAAGACCATGTTATCCGGTTCGACGATCAAGGTTATCAATCGGCGATGGCCGGGCACAAGGAACTGGCGCGCAAGTCGTGGAAGGGGGGCGCGCAAATAGCTGCAGTACTCCCTGCTCTGCAGGCGAACATCACTGTTTCTGGGAAATTCGTTGGGTATGACACACTGGAGTGCGAAGCACGAATTCTCGAAATACTCGTCGGCGCCGAGCGATGCGAAGAGGCGGCGGCGGGGCAGGAGGCCCTGATCATCTTGGACCAGACGCCCTTCTACGCCGAAGCCGGCGGCCAGGTGGGCGACGTCGGCGTCCTTGAAGCCCAGGGCGCCCGATTCCGCGTGACCGACACGACCAAGACCGCCGACGGGTTTTATGTGCATGCCGGGCGCGCCGAGTCCGGCGTGTTCAAAGTCGACCAGATGGTCGAGGCGAAGGTCGACGAACCGACCCGCCGCGCCACCATGCGCAATCATACGGCCACACACCTCCTGCAAGGGGCGCTCAAACGCATCGTCGGCCAGCACGTCACCCAGTCGGGCTCGAACGTCGCGCCGGACGGTCTGCGCTTCGACTTCACCCACTTCGAAGCGCTTTCGCCGGATCAGTTGCGGCAAATCGAAGTTATGGTCAACGAGCAGGTGCGCGCCAACCACGCGGTAACCACGCGCGTTCTGCCAAAGGAAGACGCCTTCGCGCTCGGGGCCATCGCGCCGTTCGGCGAGAAATACGGCGAAACGGTGCGCGTCGTGAAAGTCGATGATTTCTCCTCCGAATTCTGCGGCGGCACGCACTTGCGCGCCACCGGCGAGATCGGCCTGTTCCTCCTCGTCAGCGAGGCGTCCATCGCCTCGGGGGTCCGGCGCATCGAAGCCGTGACCGGCGAAGGGGCCTACGCCGCGGCGGCCCAGGCGCGTCGGACGGTCTCGGACCTGGCGCGCCTCCTCGCCGCCGCGCCCGACGATTTACCCAAGCGCATCGAAGCCCTTCAGGACGAAGGCAAGTCGCTGCGCCGCGAGATCGAGCGCATGAAGCAGGAGAGTTCCACCGGCGAGATCGACCGGATCATGGCCGAGGCCGCCGACGTGCGCGGCGCGAAGGTCGTCACCCATTGCTTCGACGGACTGGATGCCGGCCAATTGCGCACGCTGGCCGACGTGGTGCGCTCGAAATCGCCGTCGTCGGTGGCCGTGCTGGCTTCGATCGAGGGGAAGAAGGTCACGTTGATCTGCGCGGTCTCCGACGATCTCAAGGACCGCGTCCCGGCCGACGCGCTGGTCAAGGAAGTCGCCAAAGTCGTCGGCGGCGGCGGCGGCGGCCGCGCCGACCTCGCCCAAGCCGGCGGCAAGAACCCCGACAAACTCTCCGAGGCCTTCGCCGCCGCCATCGCCTGGGTCCAGGCCAAACTCGGCTAGCCCGTTTTTCCAGTTTATTCATCACAAGGGACACAAAGGCACAAAGAAGCCCCAATTCTCGGACCTATCGTAAGTCCTTTACTTTGTGCCCTTTGTGTTCTTTGTGGTGAACTCCTTCGGTTCCGGGCCCGGCCTTGCATCGACTGCCCCGAGACTGTCGGCAGACCTTGGTGCCACCGGTCTGTAGCGCCGGCCGGGCCAAACCGTGGGACGCTTCCCATCCAGAAACCATCGAAAAAATGGTTTGCGTTTCAGGGACTCCCCAGTTAGCCTAATCCCAAGTTTCGCTGTTTCACGAAAGTCCCGCACCCGTGAACGCGATGTCCCCTCATCCAGCGGCCCCAAACACCGCGCCGCCTCGTCGCCGCCCCTGGCCCCTTCGTCGCTCCGATTCCCTAATCGCCACGCCGTCGCCCGCAACACAGGCGATGCCATTCGACCCGTCCAAGATCATCTGGACCCTAGCGAGGCCATCCCGTCGATACTCCACGCCGCGTCCCCAACCGTGGATCGCCCCGCGATCGCCGTCCGGCCGACGCGATTTCAGATCGTTCACGAACGGCGCGAGTTCAAGGACTGGAAATGCGCTTCCCCTCGGGACTAAGCTCTTCAGCGGGGTCCGGAGAGGGCTCGCTGGAGTGAAAAAAGGCATCCTGTCCGCGACTTCACTTTATTTCCTGGCGTGGTTGTTTTCCCACGTTGGCCTTGAAGCCTGGGGTCAGAGCAATACGCCGCGCGAGGAGACCTGGATCACCAATGGACCGGTCTACGCCATCGCGCCAACCACCGACACGATTTACCTCGGCGGGTCCTTCTCCTATGTCGGACCCTGCGCCGGCCACGGCGTTCCCATCGACGCGGCGACCGGCCGTGTCCTGACGTCCTCCCCCGGGGCGGGTGGACCCGTCTATGCATGCGTCCCGGATGGCGCAGGGGGGTGGTATATTGGCGGGTCGTTCTCGCGGGTGGGCAAACTGGCGCGCAACAACATCGCCCATGTTCTCGCGGACGGTTCCGCGGACTCGTCCTGGGACCCGAACGCGCAGGGCGCCGTTCGCGCCATCGCGGTTGCTGGATCCACCGTTTACGTCGGGGGCGATTTCCTGACTATTGGCGGGCAGGGGCGTCATCGCATCGCCGCGCTTGACGCCGGCAGCGGCCTCGCCAGCGATTGGGATCCCCAGGCGGACGGTTCGGTTGACACGTTGGCCGTGTCGGGCGTGACGGTGTATGTTGGAGGCCAATTCAAGAACCTTGGCGGGCGCCCGCGGGCCTATGTCGGCGCGCTCGACGCGAACACAGGCGCCGCCACGGATTGGGCGCCTCAGGCCAACTGCTGGGTCGATGCGCTGGCCGTGTCTGATTCGATTGTCTACGCGGGGGGGCCCTTTACGAGCATTGGAGGGCAGGAGCGGAACTGCATCGCCGCGCTTGATGCCGATGGATCGGGAACCGCCACCGCCTGGAATCCCGACGCGAACGCCCTTGTAAACGCCTTGGCCGTGTCGAGCCAGACTGTCTATGCCGCGGGCGAGTTCGTGTGGATCGCAGGCCAACTGCGCCACGGCCTCGCCGCGCTGGACACGGCCACCGGCAAGGCGACATCCTGGGACCCGGAGCCGGATGGCGTCGTGTGCGCATTGGCCTTATCGGGTTCGTCCCTCTATGTGGGAGGGGACTTCTCGCAGATTGGCGGGCAGAAGCGCCGTTGCCTGGCCCAAGTGGACGCCGCCGCCGGCTCAGCTAGCGGTTGGGATCCTTCCGCGGGCGGCTCTGTGCGAGCGCTGGGAGTCGCGGGCTCGACAGTCTATGCCGGCGGGGACTTCACGAGCGTTGGCGGTCGCGAGCGCAACAACATCGCCGCTTTGAATGCCGCCACGGGCGCTGCCACGGACTGGGACCCCAACGCGGGTTATACCACGAGTTATCTCGTTGATGCCCTAGTGTATTGATTCATAATTAAGGCAACTTTTCATGTGTATTGGGTATTCATCTAAAAGAGGAGGATGAATACCATGAAACAGGCTGTAATGATCGTACTGACTGAAGAGGAAAGACGGACGTTGGAACAATGGGCGCGCGGGCTCCGGACGCCGTTGCGTCTTGTGACGCGCGCAAAGATTATATTGCATGCCTCGGCAGGCATGAAGAACAAAGACATTGCCACGGCATTGAACATTGGACGTGACACGGCGGGAACGTGGCGTT
>JAPLSS010000778.1 GCA_026398515.1 Candidatus Sumerlaeota bacterium
CTTCTTCCTCAATTTCAAAGCCTGGGACGCCGCCACCGCCGGCCCCTTCGCGTTCGCGTTGACACCCTGATCTCGAACGACCGACGATGGCGGAATCGCCATGGCTAATGAGTTCCGCAACGAGCCCGCCGACACGCCCTCTGCCGTCAAGGCCGATTTGGCGCCCGCCCGTCGGCGAAAGCGCATCCTATTCGCGCTGGGGGCGCTGATAGCCGGATTGGTCCTGGCGCTGGCCGTCTTCGAAGGAGCGCTGCGAATTTTCAACCCCTTTGCTCTCAAGGAGAGGGCGAGTTGGCATTTCCTGGTGTGGGAAGGGCTGCGCCGTTCGGACAATCCCGAAAAGGTGTGGGAGCACGTCCCGGGCTACCATCGGAAACTGGTCGGTTACTGGGTCGGCATCAATTCGCTGGGGCTGCGCGGGGAGGAGATCGAACGGCGAAAGCCGCCCGGCGAGTGGCGGTTGCTGGCCCTGGGGGACTCGATGACGTTCGGGATGAGCGGCGAGCAGAACGACGCGTTTCCGGCGCAGCTTCAGGACCTCCTGCGGGCGCGCCACCCGGGTCGGAAGATCGAAGCGATCAACGCCGGGGTCCTTGCCTATACCACCCTGCAAGAGGAAGCCCTGCTCAAGGAACTCCTTCCCGCCGTTCAGCCCGATCTCGTGGCGTTGTGGTGGGTTCACAATGACGTGATTCTGACCGGATCGGCCAATCCCGCCTCGCAAGACCAACAGATGAGGGACCTGTTGGGGTGGAAACCCCACACGCTCCTCCGCCGTCTCCTGCACCTCGCGTACGAGGCGATTCCGTGCACGATGGCGGCGGTGCGCGCGGCGACGATTGGCCGGCGCCAGATCGACCAGTCCCATTTCCAATTCGACCCGCAAGCGAATCCCGAGGGATGGGCGGCGAATCGCGCGGCGTTGATCCGCATCATGGAATTATGCAAGGCGAGTCAAACGGATCTGATCGTGTACACGTTTGGGAGGTACGAGCAGATTGAAACGATCTGCCGCGAACGGGGCGTGGACTATCTGACCACCGTCGAACGGGCCGGGCGCGAACACGAAGAGCGGTACGCGATTTCGGCCTATGATCCTCATTTCACCCGCGAAGGCAACGCGGCCGTGGCGCGGACCATCGCGGAGGCGGTGGAACAGCGCCCTTCGTTCCGCGAGGCGGGCGCACCGATCCAACGAAGCGGCGGTTGAGCAGCGCCGGCGGTTTGGCGGCGCCGGCGCTACTCAATAGCCTACGCGGGCGGAGCCGCTTTGGCCCTCTCCAGAAACGGCGCGATCAGATCGATCGGGATCGGGAACAGGATCGTCGAACTCTTCTGGTTGGTGGACACTTCGGCGAGCGTCTGCAAGTAGCGCATCTGCATCGACATCGGGTGGTCGCGCATCAATTGCGCCGCCTCGACCAACTTCTGCGCCGCCTGGAATTCGGCTTCGGCCCCGATGATCTTGGCGCGGCGGGTGCGCTCGGCTTCGGCCTGGCGGGCGATGGCCCGGCGCATCTCCTCGGGCAGGTCCACCTGCTTGACCTCCACGGCCGAGACCTTGACGCCCCATGGGTCGGTGTGGCGGTCGATGGCCACTTGCAACTGCTGGTTCAGTTTGTCGCGCTGGGCCAACAGGTCGTCCAACTCCACCTGGCCCAGGATGCTGCGCAGGGTGGTCTGGGCCATTTGCGAGGTGGCGTAGAGGTAATTCTCCACCTCGACCACGGCCTTGTTGGGGTCGATGACGCGGTAGTAGATGACCGCGTTGACCTTCATCGACACGTTGTCCTTGGTGATGACGTCCTGCGGCGGGACGTCCTCGGCGATGGTGCGCAGGCTGATCCGCACCAGCTTGTCGATCGGCCAAAACACGAACCGCAGCCCCGGCCCCCGCGGCTCGGGCAGCAGGCGGCCCAGCCGAAAGACCACGCCGCGCTCGTATTCCCGCAGGATCCACACGCAATTGGCCAGCCAGAACAGCAGCAGCACGATCGGCACGATCAAGCCGACGCCCAAACTGTCCACCAAACCTCTCAACAGAACGTCCATTATGGTTTCCTTTCCTTTTCTTGGGATTCCAACGGCTCCACGACCAGGCGCAAGCCTTCCACCTTGGCCACGCGAACGGGCTCGCCGCGCTTGGCGGGGCGCAGGCCTGTCGCCGACCACGTTTCTCCATGCACGAACACCAGGCCTTCGGGAGTCAAGTCGCTGGAGGCCTCGCCCATCTCGCCGATCAATCCCTGCGAGCCGGTGGCCACCCGCGAGAGCTGGCTTCGCGTCACCCGCTGGACGAGCAGAAGCGTGACCCCCGACAATGTCGCCACCGTCGGCAGAATCACGCCGAACGAGACGCTCACGTCGCGGTACGGCGACTCAAACAGCATGATGCTGCCCAACGCCAGGCAAACGATCCCGCCCAGCGCCAGCAGCCCGTGGCTCATCACCTTGATCTCGGCCACCAGCAGCGCCATGCCGACCAGCAGGATGGCCAGCGCGGCATAGCTGACCGGGAGGGTTTGGAACGAATACAGCGCCAACAACAGACAGACCAGTCCGGCCACGCCGGGGAAGATGACGCCGGGATGCGTGATCTCGAAGATGAGTCCGATGACCCCGAGCATCATCAGGATGTAGGAGACATTCGGATTGGCGATGACGCTCAGGATCCTCTGCCGGGTGGACATCGGAATCTCGACCACCGCCGCCCCCGCCGTCTTCAACTCCACGTCGCGGCTCTCGATCCGCACGGTCCGCCCGTTGATCTTGTTCAGCAAATCCGGGACGTTCGCGGCGATCAGGTCGACGACCCCGTCTCGCACGGCTTCGGTCTCAGTGGCGGAAACGCTCTCGGTGACGGCCCGCCTGGCCCAGTCGACGTTTCGCCCGCGGGCCGTGGCGATGCCCGTGATCCACGCCAGCGTGTCGTTGAGGATCTTGGCCGCCATGGGGTTTTCAAACTCTTCGCTCGCCGCCGGGTGGCTGCCGCTCGCCGGCGGTTCCTTGACGCCAGGGGTCGGCGCTTCGGGCCCGGGCGTCTGCAACTGGCGGACGGCTTTCTGGAACAGGTTCTGGTCTTCGCCCACGACCACCGGGTGGGCCGCGCCGATGTTGGTCGACGGCGCCATGGCCGCGACGTGGGCCGCCATCGTGATGAACATTCCCGCCGAGGCCGCCCGCGATCCCGATGGGGCCACGTAGACGACGATCGGGACGCGCGCGTTCATCATCCGCTTGACGATGGCCCGGGCCGATTCGAGCAGCCCGCCGGGCGTGTCCATCTGGATGATCAGGCAGACCGCGCCGTCGCGTTCCGCGCGGTCGATCGAGTTCTCGATGTACTGATCCGTGGCGGGGCTGATGATCTGATTGTCGACGTTGATGAGGTCGACGTGGGGCGCCTGGCCGAGGGCCGTGGACGCCGCGCCGGTCAGAACCGCCGCCAGAAAGCCAAACCACATTGGACGCTGCATGCTGATCTCCTGGGAATGGCGCCTCCACCGCCCCGCGAGGGGAGGCGCCTGACGCCTCTTTCCATGCGATGGCTCCAGACAATAGCGCCGATCCGCGGCGGCTGTCAATCCGCCTCGGCTTCCATTTTCTGGCGATCCCCGTTGCGGCTGTCGGACACAATGCGTCCATCGCGCAACTGCAGGGTGCGGCGGCACTTTTCCGCCACCATGTGTTCGTGGGTGACCACCAGCAGCGTCACGCCGGTCGCATTCAACTCGGCAAACAGGTCGAGGATCTCCTCCGACGTGCGGCTGTCCAGGTTGCCCGTCGGCTCGTCGGCCAGGATGATCGAGGGTTCGGTGACCAACGCCCGGGCCAGGGCCAGGCGCTGGCGCTGGCCGCCGGACAGTTGATTCGGTTCGTGCTTGGCGCGGTTGGCCAGCCCGACGCGCTTCAACGCCTCAAACGAGCGATCCTTGGCGTTCGACCATCCGCCGTAGAGCAAGGGGACCTCGACGTTCTCCAGCGCCGTCATGCGCGGCAGCAGGTTGAAGTTCTGGAACACGAAGCCGATCTGACGGTTGCGCACGCGCGCCAGGTCGTCCTTGTGCAGGTTGCTGACGTCCCGCCCGTCAAGGAAGTAGTGGCCGGAGGAGGACCGGTCGAGGCAGCCCAGGATGCTTAGCAAGGTAGTCTTGCCGCTGCCCGAGGCGCCGATCATGGCGGTCATCTCGCCGGGCTCGATGCGAAAGGTCACCCCGTCGAGCGCGCGGACTTCCGTCTCGCCCATGTTGTATATTTTTGCGATGTTTTCGGTGGCGATGATGGACATGATGAGTCTCATAGGACTTCTAGGACTTATAGGACCTATGAGTCCTATAAGTCCCAACTTGGCGCAGCCAAAGCCAAAGACAACAGGCTTTTATCCAAAATCTTGCGCAAAACGCGCAAGATTTCGGGGAAAAGGGCCTAATTTGATGTCTTTCCGCGGAACTTCTCCATGACGCCCATGAAACCTTTGGGCTTGTCGGCGGCGGCGGGCTGGCTCGCCTCGGCGGCGGCGCGCGGCGCGTTCACCCATTGGCTGCGCAACTGGCCGCGCAGGACGACGGTTTCGCCCTCCTGGCCGCCTTCCTTCAGTTCGGTGAAGATTCCATCGCTCGCCCCGGGCTTGACCGCGCGCTTCTCAATGGCGCCGTCCGGGTTCACGAATTCGGCGAAATAGCCGCCTTCGCCATATTGCACGGCTTCGTTCGGCGCCAGAACCACGTTGGCGCAGTCTTGACAGACGATCTCGACGTTGGCGGTCATTTCCGGCTTGCAAAACTCCAGCGCGTCGCCCTGCAATTGGACCCAGACATCGAAGGTGACCACGCTGTTCGCATTGAGGCCTTTGGCCGCGATGCGGACGATCGTCCCTTCGAAGCGCCTTCCCGGATAGGCCTCCACGGCGGCCACCGCGCGCTTGCCCAGTTCCACGCGCCCGATGTCGCTCTCATCGACCGAAGCGATCACGTACAGTTGCGACAGATCGGAGACCGTGAGGATCGGCGTGCCGCCGGCGATGTTGCTGATGCCCGAAGAAATGATCTGGCCGATCTGCACCATGCGCTCGGTGATCACGCCGTCCATCGGCGCGGCGATGCGCGTTTCGTCCAAGCGCGTCTGCGCCACGTCCAGCGCGATCCGCGCCGACTGTAGATTGGCTTCGGCGAGAAGGACGTCCTGGTTGCGCAGTTCGACCTGGGCGTCCAGGGTGGAGAGTTCCTGAGTCGCCGCGCGCGCGCTTTCCATCGCCGCCTCGGCCGATTTGGCCTCCGTGCGCGCGCGGTCCAATTCATCCTTGTTCACCACCGTATTGCGATACAGCTCTTCGATGCGTTTCTGGGTCGCGCTGGCTTGCTGGAAGCTCTGCTCGGCCGCCGCCTGCTGCGCTTCCACCGACCGGCGCTTGGTCACCTGCTCGGTCTGCGCGATGATCAACGCCTGCTTGCTCTGCTCCACCCTGGCCTGCGCGGCGGCCACCTCCGCCTTCGCCAAATCCACCTCGCGCTGCTCGTCGATGGGGTCCAATTCGACCAGAATATCGCCTTGTTTGACGGGGTCGGAGACGTTGAACGGCAGCGATTGCACCCGTCCGCTGGCTTTGGATTTGATCGCGACGTCGAGATTGGAGATGACGCGGCCGGTGGCGGAGATCCAGCTCGTCAGATCGCCGCGCGTCAGAGTCGCCGTGCGCACCCCGGCGGCCCGCGGCGGCGCGTCGGCGCGCTGCGAGCGCACCCAGGAGGCGCCGACCACCAGGGCGATCAGCGCCACGCCCAGTCCAATCCACTTTTTTCGGCTCATGCGTTTCGTCCCCAACAACGAGTCACCATTTGCGGTCTTGATTTCACTGCTCCGTAAATCGGGAGTATGGAGTCCCGCCTTCAGGCGGAATCTCCCATGCCTCGCCTCAGTTCAGTCTGAGGCATTCCGCCTAAAGGCGGGACTCCATACTCCCGATTGGTTTCATCACAGGCTAGAAAGCCTGCGCCACTCAACCGCCCGGTGTTCAGGCGCCGCTCATTCATATCGCAGCGCCTCAATCGGATCGAGGCGCGAGGCCTTCGACGCCGGGTACCAGCCGAAAAACACGCCCACGGCCGCCGAAACGGAGAACGCCAGCGGAACCGACGCCGGGTCGGTGACGGCATGGAATTGCGTGAAAAACTGGTTGAACCCCACGATGACGCTGAGTCCGAAGGCGATGCCGATCAGCCCGCCGGTCAGGCTCAGCGCCAGGGCCTCCAGCAGAAACTGCCGCATAATGTCGCGGTCGCGCGCGCCCAGGGCCTTGCGCACGCCGATCTCGCGCGTCCGTTCGGTCACCGAGACCAGCATGATGTTCATGATGCCGATGCCGCCGACGATGAGCGAGATGCCCGCGACGGTCATCAGCAACAGAGTCACCGCGCCGGTGACGCTGGACAGCGTGTCGATGGCGTCCGACATGTTGCGCACGAAGAAGTCGTTGTCTTCGCCCTCTTGCAGGCGGTGGCACTTGCGCAGCAGGGCGACGACCGCCTTTTCGGCTTCGTGGATGTCGGCCCCGTCATAAATTGTGCAGTTGATCCAATGGAGCGAGGTGAAGCCGAACAACTGGCGCATGGCCACAAGGAGGGGGATGAACACCTCGTCGTCGGGGTTGAAGAAGCCCATGTCGCCCTTGGGCTTGGTCACCCCCACCACGCGGAACGAGACGCCGTTGATCTTGATCGACTTGCCCAACGGGTCTTCGGCGCCGAAGAGTCTCTCGGCGGTCTGCGGGCCGAGAACCGCCACCCGCGCCAGGCTGTTGACCTCGCCTTCCGTGAACGAGCGCCCAAGGCCGATCTCCTGGCTGCGGACCGCGAAATAGGTGACCACCGTTCCGCTCACGGTCGTGCGGGTGTTGTTGTTCATATACTTGACCTGCGCCGGGCTGACCACTTCGGGAGCGACCATCTCCACCATCGGCAACTTCAACAGTTCTTCGGCGTCCTTGAGGGTCATCGTCTGGCGCGTGCCGGCCGAGATGCCGCGGTAGTCGCGCTGCCCCGGACGGATCAGGAGCAGATTGGTTCCCATGGACTTGATGTCGCCGGTGATGGCGATCTGGGCGCCCGCGCCGACGCCCGACACCGCGATCACCGAGGCCACGCCGATGATGACGCCCACCGCGGTGAGGATCGACCGCAGCTTGTTGGCGGTCAGCGAGCGAAACGCGACCTTGACGGTGGTCCAGAACAGCATCCGCGCATCCGTTTGGCAAAGTGGCGGTGGACGAATAACCGGTCAGCATACTGAAAAGCGGCCTGGCGGAAAAGCGAAAATGAGACGGCAAGGCGACCTATTTGTGCAAGGGCCGTCGATTTGACCGTCATTCGAGCCAGCCGCCCTCTTTGGCGGCCCTGGAAACGCTGGACATCCCGACCCACATGTGTTTTGAGAGACAGAGGCGGCATCGGAGTGGGGGAGAGGGCATATGCGCCTTTGCGCGCGGCATGCCTGCCAATGGGGAACGTCTCTAAAGAAAGGAGAAGAGAGGGAATGAGGCTGTCTATGAATCGACGCGACTTTCTGCGATGGGGCGGGGCGGGACTGGCGGGGTTGGCTTTGCCGCGGGCGGCGCTTTCCGCCGGCGTAAATGCGGCGACCCGGCCCGCGGGCGCCGCGCCGGCGCGGCCCAACATCGTCCTGATGATGGCCGACGACATGGGCTATTCCGATCTGGGCTGCTACGGCGGCGAGATCCACACGCCGAACCTGGACGGCTTGGCCCGGCAGGGCGTGCGTTTTTCCCAGTTCTACAACAACGCCAAGTGCGTGCCGACGCGCGCCTCGCTCCTCACCGGCCTCTATTCGCAACAGGTCGGCGAGGGGGCGATGCGAAACGCCGTCACCATCGCCGAAGCGCTGCGGCCCGCGGGGTATCGCACGCTGATGGTCGGCAAATGGCACGCGTCGGGATCGATCCCCGTCGAGCGCGGCTTCGACCGCTCGTACGGCCTGGTCGCGGGGTGTTGCAACTACTTCAATCCCGGCGAGCGGCGCGCCGGGGAGCCGGAGCCTGGGCGCAAGGCGAGGGACGGCGTGTTGAAATGGGCCATCGACGACCAGGTCCTTCAGCCCTATACGCCCGAAGACCGGAAGTTCTATACAACGGACGCGTTTACGGACAACGCGGTGAACTACCTCGATCAATATGGCCGCGACGGAAAGCCGTTCTTCCTCTACGTCGCCTTCAATGCGCCGCACTATCCGCTGCACGCCTGGCCCGAGGACATCGCGAGATACCGCGGGAAATACAAAGACGGGCCGGACCCCGTGCGAAAGGCGCGCCTGAAGCGGCAGATCGCGATGGGCGTCATCGACCAGCGATGGGCGCTTTCGCCGCGCGACGCGCAATCGCCGGACTGGAGCACGCTCGATGAGGCGCGCCAGGACGATGAGGATTTGCGCATGTCCATCTACGCCGCCCAGATCGACCGCATGGACCAAGGCGTCGGACGAATCCTGGCGAAGATCAAGGAACTGGGCGTCGAGGACAACACACTGGTGATGTTCCTGTCCGACAACGGCGGCACGAGCGAAGGGGGGCCGTTCGGGTTCAACCTGGCGGAGGGGGTCAAACCGGGCGGGATCGAGTCCTACGCCAGCTATGGACTGTGCTGGGGCAATGCGAGCAATACGCCGTTCCGCAAGTACAAGACGTACGATCACGAAGGGGGGATCTCGACGCCGTTCATCGCGCGCTGGCCGGCCGTCATCAGGCAAGGCGGCGGCATCACTCCCCAGGTCGGCCACATCATCGACGTGATGGCCACCTGCGTCGACGTGGCCGGCGCGGAGCATCCCTCGACCTACGAGGGGCGCGATGTCCTTCCCCTGGAGGGCATCAGTTTGCGGCCCATCTTCGAAGGGAAGACCCGGAAAGGCCACAGCGAGATATTCTGGCAATTTGGGTCCAATCGCGCCGTGCGGCAGGGGAAATGGAAATTGGTCTCGACGGGTTCGGGGCCGTGGGAATTGTACGATATGGAAGCCGACCGCACCGAACAGCACGACCTGTCGAAGGAGGAGCCGGAGAAGGCCTCAGAGCTGGCGGCGTTGTGGGAGGCGTGGGCCAAGCGCGTGGGCGCGAAGATAGGGACGGCGCGGAAAGGGAAGACGAAGCAGGCCAAACCGAAAGCCGGAAAATAGGTGACTGCCGCTACGAACTCACGATCAAGGACGCATGACCGATGGCCCCAATGGTGACCGTGGAAAAGCGGCTGCCGATTTTCTCCACGGGAACGCTTCTGGAACTGGCGCGGATCGGGGTGAAGATCCACGGCGGCAGCGGCAGGCTGTTCGCGACGCTGGAGGTCCCCGACGGCGCGGAGAAGGAAGTGTTGCGGCTGCTCAAGGGCGAGGGATATATTCTGGCGGTGGAAGAAGATCGCAGCGCGGAGAGCGAGGCTTGAAACGCCAAGTTCCCCCGGGAGGCGCGGAGATGAACAAGATGTACAACGCTGTCGTCAAACGCGACGGCAAATGGCATATCGCCTATTCTCCCGACGTTCCAGGAGCGAACGGCCAGGGACGCACGCAGGACGAAGCCCTCGCCAGCTTGGCCGAAGCCATCGCGCTTATTCTGGAGGACCAGCGGGAGGATGGACCTCCAGGCGCGCCTCCCGACGCCAACCCCCAATAGGCCATCTGAGACGAAATCCGAAATGCCAGGTCGAGTTTACCTAGTGGGCGCGGGGCCGGGGGCGCCGGGGCTGCTGACGCTGCGGGGGCGGGCGTTATTGGCCGCCGCCGACGTGGTGGTCTTCGACGCGCTGGTCAACCCGGCGCTGCGCCGCTACGCGCGCGCAGACGCCGAACGGATCGACGCGGGCAAGCGCGCCGGCGCGCACACACTCAAGCAGGAGGAAATCAATGCGCTCCTCGTCGAGCGCGCCCGCGCCGGGAGGACGGTCGTGCGGCTCAAGGGCGGCGACCCGTTCATCTTCGGGCGGGGCGGGGAGGAGGCCGTCGCGCTCGAAGCCGCCGGCATCCCCTATGAAATCGTGCCGGGAGTCTCCTCGGCCTACGCCGTCCCCGCGTACGCCGGCGTGGCGGTGACGCAGCGAGGCGTCTCCTCGTCGGTTCACGTGTTCACGGCGCAAGGCGCTGATTCCAAGAACGAAGCCGTCGAGTGGGCGCGCGCCGCCCGGCTCGGCGGGACCCTGGTGTTCCTCATGGGCTATGGACGGATCGGCGAGATCTGCCGCGCGCTCGTGGCCGAAGGCTCCGACCCGCGAACGCCCGTCGCCGTCATCCAATGGGGAACGACGATCGAACAGAACGAGGTGTTCTCCACCTTGGCCGGCGCGGAACGCGACGCGGAGCAGGCGGGCCTGGGATCGCCGGCGGTGGTGGTGGTCGGCGAAACGGCGTCGGCGGAGCGGCGTTTCCATTGGACCGACCATTTGCCGCTGTTCCGGCGGACGATCGGCTTCACGCGCGACGCGCGGCGGGCCGTGCCCTGGCTGGAGGCGTTTGAGGGCCTGGGCGCGCGCGTCTTCGATTACCCCCTCGTTCACACGTTCCCGATTCCGCCGACGCCGGACACCGAGGCCATCCTGGACCGGTTGAACGAGTTCGACTGGATCGTCTTCACCAACTCGCTCGGCATCGAGGCGTTTTTCGAGCGGCTGGCGGCGCGTGATTGGGACGCGCGACGGTTGGCTGGACGCCGCTTCGCCGCCATCGGGCCGGAGACGGCCGAGGCGCTGGCCGCGCGCGGGGTCCGCGCCGACCTGGCGCCCGCGCAGATGACGCAGGACGGTCTGGCGCGCGACCTGCCGATGGCCGCGGGAACCCGGGTTCTCCTGCCCGGTTCGCCGCGTTCGCGCGACACGCTTCAGCGCGCCATCGAGCGCAGGGGCGGCGCGGCGGTTCGGCTGCCGTTGTATGACAGCGCGCCGGAGAAGGGGGCGCTCGACGCGCTTGTCGCCGATCTGGAAGCCGGGCCGATGGATTTCCTGGTCGTGCTGACGCCGCTGGCCGCTCAGATGCTCGTCGAAGGCCGCTCGACCGGGGAACTGAAGCGCCTGTTGGGCCGGACATCCGTGGTCAGCTTTGGGGCGCAGGCGGCGCGCGTGTTGGACGGCGCCGGCCGGCCGGCGGACCTGACGCTGGGCGAGCCCACGCTGGACGCGCTCATCCGCGCCCTGACCGCCTGCGAAAATGGGGACAGTCACCTATTTCGCGGGCGCGTTTGACGGGGCAATGTGGGCATCTTTCGCCCGCGAAATAGGTGACTGCTCCGAAAATTGGGAGTATGGAGTCCCGCCTTCAGGCGGAATGCTGCAACTTGCGTCGAGGCCGGCCATCGAGCATTCCGCCTAAAGGCGGGACTCCATACTCCTGATTTTCGTTGGTTTCTGGGCGCCACGGAGCGCCATGAGGCGCTCTCACTGATTTCGCGGGCCGAGACGCCGCCCATGCCCAGCTCATCCGTCCGCGAAATCGGCGACAGTCTCCATGCCGCGCCAACGCGACGGTCGGCCGCCACGTCGATCCATCGACGCAACGATAGCAGAGTCAAGATGCGCCCCCCTCCTGGAAACCGACAAGTTCCTCCTTGCGTTGCATCCTGTATTTGCGCTATAAGGATGGGCGCCTGATTCAGGTTGCACCACGTGCTATGGCAAGGGCGAAGCTTCTTTGCCGTGGCGGGGCAAGGGGCGCTTCTCTCTCCGCCGCGCCATGCGGCATGGCCTGAGCGGCGCGCATAGCTCTCTAACCAGAAGCCCGGCGCCCGCGGATCGCTATCGTCCAAAGGAGGCGTTCAATGCAAAAGGCCTGCTATAGGGAACTGAGGAACTACAAGTATCAGCTGTGGCAGGATTATGAGATTCAAACCGATATCAAGCCGGGGCGGGACATCGCCTTCACACTGTTTTCCTTGTCCGCCGACGGCCTCTTGCAGATCAAGCGATTGTACGCCTGGGATGGGCCGAGCGGCCCGACGATTGACACCAGGAGCTTCATGCGGGGCTCCTTGGTGCACGACGCCTTATATCAGTTGATGCGGCTCGGCGCGCTGGACTTCCAAACCCATCGGCAACGGGCCGACGAGATCCTCCGGGAGATTTGTCTCGAAGATGGCATGTCAAGATTCAGGGCATGGTACGTATATCAGGGAGTCCGCTGGCTCGGGGAAAGGAACGCCCGTCCGCGCGATGAGCCGGAGGTGGAGATCATCTGTGCGCCATAGCCGCCGGCGGTTGCGGAGCCGGCCGAGCCTGGATTTCCCACCAAGATGGAGTTTTGCGTGGCGTGGGCTGCCAGCCAGTCGCGTCTAAAGGTTTTTCCTCTTTTTTGCCTTTCTCGAGGCGTATGTGTTTCGTCGCCAGACGGCGCCCAACATGTTGTAGCCGACGTCGCTTTCGTCGTCTTGCATGCGGAAATGCGTCTTATTGTCCATGCGCCGGGTCGGCGTGTCGTAGCGCCATTCCTCGCGAATCTCCCAATCGTCTCCGGCCATGCGGGTCCGCGGATTCCGGCGGATGACTTCGACCAGGTCGTCGCGGTTGGGGACGTCGATCAACAGCCGGCCGCCGCGCTTGAGGACGCGGGCGAATTCCGCCAGCACGCCGCGATTCGTCGGCCAGTCGCCGCCCGGCCCCGGGTCGTCGGGGAAGTAGCCGAAGCTGGTGAACAGGTTCGCCAGGGCGTCGAAGGTTTCCGGCGGAAACGGCAGGCGCGCCATGTCGGCGGCGGCCACCGGAACGAAGCTGCGAGCTGGCTCGACTCCGCTCGCCACAGGCGGCTCGTACGTCAATTGTTGCGCGCAGCGAAGATACGGAACCTGAAGATCCACGCCGATGGGGCGATAGCCGGCGCGCCGCAGCCGCCGCAGGTGCCGCCCGAAGCCGCAGGGACAATCGAGAATGAGCGCTCCGACCTTCAGGCGCAACGACGTGCCGACGAACTCCGCTTCCCAGCCGGTTTCCATCGGTTTGAGCAGCCGGGTCGCATAAAGGGCTAGATAGTGCGGCCCAAAGTACGTACTGTGCCACGCTGTCGGGTTGTCGGCGGCCGATGGATCGCGGGAAAGCGGCACCGGGATTTCTCCTTGAAGGACGTCAGGGACCCAAAGGACCCAGAGGACTTATACGACCTGCAGGTCGCACTGCGAACCCGTCGGATCATGAACAGACTGCAAAACCTTCTCGCGCGGGGCGAACACCTCGGCTTCTTGCTGGCCGTGGTCGGAACGCCGTTGGCGCATCTGCCGACTATAGGCGGCCCGGACCCGCTGATTGAAGCCAAAACGCTGTTCGTCGCCTGGCTGGTCGGCGTCGTGGCGCTCCTGCGGGTTTTGCGGATTCTTGCGGGGGCCGGCGGGCGCGCGACGGGAGATTCAGCGGGTCCGCCCCGGCAGGGCGGACTGACCGCGGCGGACAGGCGCGCGCTGGGCGGTTCGGCCCTGGGGCTGCTCGCTCTGGCGTGGGGCGCGATTTGGACGATCAGTTTGCTGCACGCGGAAGCGCCGGGACTGTTCTTCCGCCTGTCGCTTTTGCAGTGGGCGTTCCTGCTGTGGCTTTGGCTGGCCAGCGGCGCCGAAGAGCCGGCGGCGCGGCTGGGGACGTGCCTGACGGCGACGGCGCTCTCGGGCGTGGCGGTCGCGGCGATCGGCCTGGCGCAGTATCTGTTTCCCCAGGCGATGCTGCAATGGCTCCCCTATGGCGGTTCGGCGGGCGACACGCGCAATCTCGTCTTCTCCTCGCTGGGCAATCCCGAATACCTCGGCGGCTACCTGGCGCTGATGCTGGCCCTGATGTTCTGCCTATCGTTGCGGCCGGGGGCGCGGGCCTGGCGGCCGCTCCTGTGGGCGGCGATGGCGCTGGAGATCGTTGTGCTGCTGCTGACGGGCGCGCGAGGGGCGTGGCTGGGGGCCTTGGCGGGCGCGGGCGCGGCCTGGCTGCTGGAACGGGCGGGCAAGCGACGCTTCCCGCGTTGGAAGACGGCGGCGTCGCTGGCGGCGGCGGGCATCCTCACCGTCGGGGTCTTTGTGGCGTTTTCGACGGCCAATCCGCTGAATCCGTATCGCGTAAACCTGTGGGGCCGTATCATGGAACTAGGCGATCCGCGCTCGGAATCGATTCGCCATCGGGTCGCCATCGCCGCGGCGTCGGCGCGCCTGATCGCCGAACATCCCTGGCTGGGCGTGGGGCTGGGGCGGTTCGCATCCGCGTTCTATGGCGCGTTGGAGCAAATGCTCGCCGAAGACAAAACCGGCTCGGTGGCGAGTTACCTGGAAACGTTGGGCGGGCGGACCCCGGAACACGCGCACAACGACGCGTTGGAAATCTGGGTGGAAACCGGGTTTCCGGGGTTCCTATTGTTTTGCGCCATCGTCGCCTGGGGGCTGACGCTGATGCGCCGCGCCGGCTTGACGGGCGACCCGCGGGCGTGGGCGGCGCGGACGGCGCTGGTTTGCTGCATCGTGATTCTGGTGGAGAGTTTGTTCAGCTTCCCCCTGCGCCTGCCGACGCGGGGAATGGTGTTCTGGACGATCTTCGGCCTCGGCGCGGCGGCCGGCGCGGAGATGCCGCGGGCCGCTCGTTCCGCGGACTCGGCGGCATGGGAGAGCTCGCAATGAGCCTGGCCGACCCCGACCTGCCTTGGCGCGTTCGATTCGGCCAGATCTTCGCCGCGCGCCTGGAAGCCGAGGGCCTCGACGCGCGCGATTGGCTGTGGTTCCACCCCAGCGAAAACGCCCTGCGCCCCAGAGACGAAAATCCGTTCGAGTTGCTCGACCTGCGGCGGCATCCCGAACGCTGGCAGCGGTGGTTCGCCCCCGCGGCGCGCCCGGCGGCGCCGGATTTCACCAGCGAAGCCCTGCCGTTCCTGCGCGAACGCTTCCTCCTCCTTCTCCTCGGCGGGTTCGGCAGCCATTTGGTGGCGTCGCGGATTTTGGAGGAACTGAACGCGACCCAGACCGACCCGCCCTGGTTCGCCCACGTCGACTACGGCAACACGCTGTCGTCGAACGTCGAATGCGCGCGGCGGGCGGCGAAATCATGCCGCGCGTTGCTGCGCGACCTGCCCGGCGCCGCCGGCAAGCGCCTCCTGTTTCTCGGCCATTCCAAGGGCGCGAACATCATCCTCGAACTCCTGACCGATCCGGCCTACGGCGACGTGCGCGAGCGGACGTGGGGCGCCATCGCGCTGGCCGGCGCGCTCGGCGGCAGTCCGGCGGCCGATTCGTTGATCGCCCGCGCGGTGCGCCGATCGCGCGGCGCGCCGGCGCTGATTCGCAAGGCGCTGGGCGGCGTCGGCCGGCTCATCGCGCGCTGTTCGCGCCATCCGCTCCTGACCGGCCTGCCCTCGCTCGCCGATCTGCCCGACGGCGCCATCGACCTGAGCCAGAAGCGCCGCCACGCGTATCTCAATCGCCTGACGCTGCCGGAAGAGATTCAATTCTTCTCCCTCGCCGCGGCCATCGAACGTCGCCGCGCCAGGCCCGAGCGGTTTCTCTCGCGCGACTTTGACCGCACGTTCCTCTACCTGGCCACCTACGAGTTGGTGAAGCACAGCCTGCTGAACGACACGCAGCTTCTCCTCGAAGACGCCAAGTGGCCGCCCGCGCCGAACGCGCATCACCTGGCCACGCTGAACACCGACCACTGGGGCCTGGCCTATCGCCAGGTCCTCCCCGGCGCGAAGCCCGACGCCACCCCGCGCCGGGCGATCGTCGAATCGGCGCTGGGGGTCATCTATGAGGGATAGCCCCTCGGGGTGTTGGCCCTCACCATCGTGCAATCCTCTCCATAGCGGACCGACTGCGGGGTTGCGCCGGTCAAGGTCGCCCCCGGCGTGCCGTCGGTTTGGAAGGCGACGTCACAGACGGTGTCGAATTCCGCGAGATAGGGCCGAGGCTGGCCGCCGATGCTGGTGAAGTCGCCGCCGGCGTAAACCATCAGTCCCCAGGCC
>JAPLSS010001001.1 GCA_026398515.1 Candidatus Sumerlaeota bacterium
TCGTGACGACGGACACGTTATTGACGCTGTGGGAGACGTTCGCCGTCTATTGGTTTGTGCGGGGATGGTTGGCGCCTGAAAACGCCGCCGGCCGCGCGTGGCGCATCGGGATGTGGGCGGGGTTCGGGCTGGCGTTTCTGACGAAAGGGCCGCCGGGCCTGTTGCCGCTGGCGGCGATCGTCGCGTTCGCGGCCGTGAAAGACGGATGGGCCGGCGTGCTCCGCCTGTTCTCCCTGCTCTCTCTTTTCACGTTCGTGGCAACCGGCTTGGGTTGGTACTTGGCGGTCATCGCGGCCTACCCGGAGCTGTTCGGCTACTTCACGCACACAGCGATCGTCACAGAGATGTTGACCGGCCACTGGGGCCGCAACGCCGGATTCCTGAAGTTGTTCGCCGTGTATCTGCCTCCACTGGCCCTGGGCGCGCTGCCGTGGCTTGTGTTGGCGCTGCTCTCGGCGCGATCGTGGGTTCGGGCGGCGCGGGCTTTGCCGAAGGGGCGCGCCGCGTTGCGCGCCGCGCCGCACACGTTTTTCCTCCTGTTCTGGGTGGCGATTCCGTTAGCGGCTTTCTGCGCCGCGCAATCGCGCTTGCCGCTGTATGTCCTGCCGCTGTTCGTTCCCCTGTCATTGCTGCTGGCGAAGAGTCTCGCCGGATGGTTTACGCTGAACGGATGGACCCGGGCGTGGGTGGCGGCCTGGATCGCGGTTCTGATCGGCGGCCGGTGGGTCGCCAGCGTCTACCCGACCGACCGCGACAGCCGCGCGTTGGCCCGAATCCTCGCCGAGCGGGCGCCCGCCCCGCCCAAGGAGTTTGTGTTCGTCGATGTGCAGCCCTGGTACGGGTTGAGCTTGTATTTCGACGCGGAGGTGGAGAACGCCTCCGTCCGGGTGGAGGGCGATCTGCGCGACGAGATGGCGGAAGGCGAAAGCGCTCTTCTGTTCGCCGTGGCGCCCGCCAAGGCCGCCCGGTTTGAACGCAAGATGGCGGAGATCGGGCCCCCGATGCAGGCCCTGGGCGAGATGTGGGGGATGCGCTTGTACTGGCTGCCGCGGGCGCGGCAGACCGCCCCTTCCTCCTAGTCCTCGGACCGCGCGCCTCTGACGGGTCTTTTCATTGACCCTTTCCTGAAAAAGGCGAGAGCCAGGAATCGTCCTGCCCCCAATCGTCCTGCCTTGATCGAGTTTGTTGCACGGAACGGCGAAGGGCAGGACGATTAGGGGCAGGACGATTCACGGAAGGAGTCGCGCATCATGCCCGCTGATCCGATTGCGGTCAAACGCGGCGAGGAGTTCCCGCGCCGGTTCGTTCCCGCGGACGCCGACTGCGGCCAATGGGAGACGATTGAGCCGCTGCTGAAGGCGCTTCTGGACCGCGCCATCGACTCATCGGCGGCGCTGGAGCGATGGCTGCTCGATCAAAGCGAGTTGAAGGCCTGCGTCGCCGAGGAGACGTCGCGCCGCTATATCGCGATGACCTGCGCCACCGATGACGAGGGGCGCGAGAAGCGTTACTTGTACATCGTCGAAACCCTCCAGCCGAACGCGAAACCCTACTGGCATCGTCTTCGGGAGAAATATCTCGCCTGCCCGCATCGCACGGCGTTGGACCGAACACGCTATTTTGTCTACGACCGCGCCACCGAGACCGAGAGCCGCCTCTACCGCGAAGAGAACATCCTGCTGCAAACCGAGGACGACAAACTCGCCCAGCAATATCAGAAAATCTGCGGCGCGATGACGGTCCAATTCCAGGGAAAGGAACTGACGCTTCCGCAACTGCGCCCGTTCCTCGAGGAAACCGACCGCGCCGCCCGCGAGACCGTCTGGCGCCTCGAAGCCGAACGCCGCCTGCGGGACCGCGACGCGCTGGACGGCCTGTATCGCCGCATGATCGACCTGCGCGCGCGCATCGCCGCCCACGCCGGATTTCCGAACTTCCTCGACTACGCGTTCCCCGCCATGGAGCGATTCGATTACACGGTCGAACACTGCCGCCAATTCCATGCCGCCATCGAAGAGGCCGTCGCGCCCGCCGCGCGCGCCATGCAGGAGGAGCGGCGCAAGGCGCTCGGTCTCACGACGCTGCGGCCGTGGGACCTGGTGGTCGACGTTCTCGGGCGTCCGCCGCTGCGGCCGTTCCAGGGCGGCGAGGCGTTGTGGCGCGCCTGCCTCCAAGTGTTTCAGTCCATCAATCCGGCGCTGGGCGAGCAGTTCGCCTCGATCGCCGGGCGCGGCCTGCTCGACCTGGACAGCCGCAAGGGGAAAGCGCCCGGCGGCTACCAGGACACGCTCCAGGAGACGCGCCTGCCGTTCATCTTCATGAACGCCGCCGGCACGGACGACGACGTGTACACGCTGCTGCACGAGGGCGGCCACGCCTTCCACGCCCTGGCGGCGCGCGGCGAGCCGCTCATCGAATACCGCCATTCCCCCACCGAGTTCGCCGAAGTGGCGTCCATGGGCACGGAACTGCTGGCGGTCGGGAGGCTGCGGCCGTTTTACTCCGAGGCCGACGAGGGGCGCTCGCTGCGGCGGCATTTGGAGGGCATCCTGCGCCTCCTTCCGTGGGTGGCGCAGATCGACGCGTTTCAACATTGGATCTACACGCGCCCGGATCACACGACCGACGAGCGGCGCGCGGCGTGGCTGGAGTTGGACCGGCGCTTCGGCGGCGTTCTCGACTGGAGCGGCTGGGAGCCATGGCGCGAGAGTCTGTGGCAGCGCCAGCTGCACCTGTTCGAGTGCCCGCTCTATTACATCGAATACGGCATCGCGCAGCTGGGCGCCTTGCAGGTGTGGAACAACTACGCCGAACGCGGCGCCGAGGCCGTCGACCGCCTGCGCCGGGCCTTCGCGCTCGGCGGCTCGCGTCCGCTGCCGGAGCTATTCGAAGCCGCCGGCGCCCGCTTCGACTTCAGCGCCGCGACGCTCCAGCCGCTCGTCGGGCGCCTGATGGACACGCTGCGGCGGTTGCCGGTGTAAGAGGGCGGTTCCTGGGAGCGCGGGTGTCCTCACCCGCAATCAGATCAGATCCGATGCGTTACCGGCGCGCTCCGCGACGTAGTCTCTGCACAGCGCGAGGGAAAGAAGGGCTGCGGGATGCGCCCCATGCGTTCCCTTTGGCGGAAAAACCCTTGATCGAAGCCCGCTTTGGGTGAACAGTAAACCGCCAGGTTTCGTTTCCGCCTCTTTTTGCCTTTGGGGCGACCCATGATCAAACCGACCCACAAAGCCATTCAAGCCTACTACAAGGCGATGCAAGGTTTCGACGCGCAGGACGTGCATCACGAAACCGGCGTGCGCGCGGCCTTTCAAACCTTGCTCGCCGACGTGGCGGCGCGCGAACGGAAGTGGACCCTGATCGCGGAACTCAGCGAGCGCGCGGGGCCGGACCGCGTCGTCCCCGACGGCACGCTCCGCGATTCCTTCCAAATGCCGCGCGGCTATTGGGAAGCCAAGGACACCGACGACGATCTGGACGTGGAGATCCGCAAGAAGATCGCCCTTAAATACCCCACGACCAACATCGTCTTCGAGGACACGCGCCAGGGCGTTCTTTATCAGGATGGCCAGGAGCGCCAGCGCGCCGACCTGAGCAAGCCCCAGGAATTGGCCGACCTCCTCAACCGCTTCCTCTCCTATTCCGAGCCGAACATCGAGGAGTTCGAAAAGGCGGTCGAGGCGTTCAAGGAGCGCGTCCCCGAACTCGCCCGCGGCCTGATCGAGAAGATCCAGCAGGCGCACCGCGACAATCGGCCCTTCATCGCCGCGTTCCAGGACTTCTTCGCCCTGTGCCAGGGTGCGCTCAACCCCAACATCAGCCAGGCCGCCGTCGACGAAATGCTGGCGCAGCACCTGCTGACCGAGCGCCTGTTCCGCACGATCTTCGAGAACGAGGAGTTCACCCGGCGCAACGTCATCGCCGCCGAGGTCGAGAAGGTCATCGCCGCGCTCGTGAGCCGCGGGTTCAGCCGCGCCGAGTTCCTCAAGTCGCTGGACCGGTTCTACATGGCGATCGAAGACGCCGCGCGCCGCCTCGACGATTTCGCCGAGAAGCAGCACTTCCTCAACACGGTCTACGAGCGCTTCTTCCAGGGCTACTCGGTCAAGGTGGCCGACACGCACGGGATCGTTTACACGCCGCAGCCCGTCGTCGACTTCATGTGCGCCAGCGTTGAGGAAGTCCTCAAGACGGAATTCGGCAAGGCGCTGAGCAGCCCCGACGTTTGCATCATCGACCCCTGCACCGGCACGGGGAACTTCATCGTCAACCTCCTGCGGCGCATCCCCCGGCGCGACCTCCCGCGCATGTACCGCGAGCAGATGTTCGCCAACGAAGTCATGCTTATGCCCTACTACATCGCCTCGATGAACATCGAGCACGCGTACTGGGAGCTGGCCGGCGAATGGGAGGCATTCGAGGGGCTGTGCTTTGTGGACACACTCGACCTCGCCGAAGCGCCGCAGCGCGACTTCGTCCAGATGCTGTCGGAGAAGAACACCGAGCGCGTGCAACGCCAGAAGAGCGCGCCGATCACTGTGATCATCGGCAACCCGCCGTACAATGTCGGGCAATTGAATGAGAATGACAACAACAAGAACCGCAAGTACGCCGCTATCGAGAAGGAAATCAAGTTCACATACGCGAAGGACTCCAAGGCGACAAACAAGAACGCCCTTTCAGATGCCTATGTGAAGTTCTTCCGGTGGGCTACGGACAGGCTTGAAGGGCGCGACGGGATAGTCTGTTTCATTTCCAACAATGGCTTCTTTCAGGGACTCGCCTTCGATGGGTTCCGAAAGCATCTCGCCAAGGACTTCGGCACGATTTACCACTTTGATCTCAAAGGCAACGCCCGAACCGCGGGCGAGCGGAGAAAACGGGAAGGTGGGAATATCTTCCACGACATGATTCGGTGCGGCGTGGGCATTACCTTCCTCGTCCGAAAGAAGAGCCGCAAGTCGAAGCGAGTTCTTTACCATGTGGTAGAGGACTTTTGGCCGGCGGGGCGCAAGGAGGCGTACCTCCGATCCTTCCCCAACGTAAGGGCTGTTCCTTGGAGGGCGCTCGCCCCTGACGTCTCTTTTGCTTGGGTCATAACTGACAACAGAGACGCCTTTGCCAGATTTCTGACTATTGGCAGTAAGGTCGACAAGGCGCAGGGGGAAGGTTTGAGCCAGTCAATCTCCAAGACCTATGGAAGAGGGGTGGCTACTTGTAGAGACTCCGTCGTCTATGATTACGGCCGAGACAAACTGGCCGTGCGAGTTCGCCAGTTCATAGACGACTACAATGGTGAGGTTGATC